>JBAYXY010000045.1:0-4065 GCA_041673285.1 Minisyncoccota bacterium | reverse complement strand
TGGACACACGAATGATCCTTTCGTTTAATTTTATGCGGATTCAAGAGGCGAGGGAGTTACGTTTCAATTATATCAGCCTATCTCATTTATCCGACATTTTTTTTATGCGTCTTTCGGTCGGGTCGGTCGTTTTCGTTTCAGGGGCATTTCCGGTGTAGGGGTTAAGAAATACAAGGTTTTTCAGGAAAATACTACCAACGTGTGGAGATTATTCTGAAAACAGCTTGCGACCTTGTATTTCTGTCAAGACCCCGTAAACATCTTAGCACCTGATAAACGAAATACCGACTTGACTGGAAACATCTACTAATGGAGGTTTGTCCAGTAGGGCATTAATTTCTCACTTATAAATCGCATAACTTCTTCGAATTCCAGTTCTTTGTCTCTGTTTATTTTGTTTAGAAATGCTGTCCAACTTTTTTTTCTTTGCGGATTAGTTGCGAACTCAGCTGTAAACAGCGCATGATTCTCTGTATATGAAGTTCCTCTGTTTACAAAAGTTGCTTTAATTGCTTCTTCCAATGTGTCGTTGTCAAATTTGTTGTCAGTTAGCAAATTGTACACATCATAGAAATCCTTCATTCGACTATTGGCTACCGATAATTCTATCATTGCCTGAAACTTTTCGGCAATGACCGTTTCTGTTGAATATGCTTGTATTACTGGAATTTGCATTTCATCCAACAGTATTGGATATTCCAATTTTTGAACAACCGGAATCACGATGTCGCCAAAGCCAACATCAATTTGTATTCGTTGTCTAACGGTGTGAAAAGTTGCATCGATATAAAGGCGAACACCGTTATACTTGTCTTGTTGGGTTATCAATTCTCCAACAACGCTTTCTCGATTAAATGCTACCTCATCTTCTGATTCAATAGTGCATATTTGCCTAAATACTTCACAAAGAGCCTCAATATCATTCGATATTTGCGTTCCTAGCAAGTCAACATCTATTGTGGGACGACTTTTTATTCCTTGCACGGCATAAATAAAGGCTCCACCTTTCAGAATCAATTGCTGAGAATAATTAGAAACCGAAATTCGATACAATAAACGTTCGTGCAAAAAACGGATGATGATAAGTTGAAAATCAATTCCTTCTTTTTTTGCCAAGTTGAGCAATCTTGCTCTTATTGAAACTGCACGGCTCTTCATAGCATCATGGTTAGATATTGGTTCAACACCGTTGAAATACGCATTCTTTCAGCGTATTTCATTAGTTTATCCAAATTGCGGTCTGTGTCTTTTAGGTAATTTCTCAACACTTCGGATGTTATGTCCGTTCCTATTTTATTACGATAACGAACAGCATCGCACACCGATTTTTCTTTGTCGTAAATGGTGATTTGTTCTTCATTATTAGTAGTTGAAACCTTTCCGATTTCATAATAATCAGCACTCCAAAAGTATATTTTTGTTGGTGGAAAGTCTGCTAGTATAGGCTTTTTGCGTACTGGAATAGCAATGTGTACGAATGATGAGACAGTAGTAGTAAGGCCATAGAACTGCCAGGCTGAGAAAAGGCAAAGTACTGCTTGTGGGGCTGACTTACACACCTCTCCCCAATTGGCTTCTTCTGTAAAGTCAATATGACGGTACAATCCTCTTTTTATCTGTATTACTTTACCAGTTTCCAGCATTGCTTTTAGCTGATAGTAAAGCGACCGATTTCCACGGATAAGTTTTGATGTCAAATAACCTTTGTATTTGGCAAACAAGTCATACAGTTGTTGTTCCATGCTGTTTTATTTTGCACAAAAATACGAAGAATATTTACAAACTTCGTATTTTTGTGCAAATGGTTTGTTGAAAGTAAAAGTTATGCAATACTTTTATTTAGAACTTGTTTCCATTTCAAGCAATGCAGCGGTCAAGTTATCATGATTTCCGCCATGACCAATTCCAATGGTATTTATTCTATCGACTAAGTTTGTAACTACCGATTCAACATCGTCTTCTTCAGAAATCATTTCAATCAGTTTACATTCTGTCATCATACTCCAAAGTCCATCTGTACACAATAAAAAGCGGTCACCTGCATGGTAGCATAAATTGGCAGTAATTTCAATATCCACTAATGATCTTTTTCCCAGTGAACGAGTAATGATATTCGATTTATCTGATAATCGCGCTTGTTCTTCTGAAATTTTACCTATTCGAACCAAATCAAAGACTAATGAGTGGTCAGATGTTCGGTGAAGGACTTTCCCTTTTCTTAATTGGTAAACTCGACTATCGCCTACATGACAACAAATGGCTCTTTCGGGAGTGATGAGCAAAGCCACTACAGTTGACCCCATTCCTTTAAGACTAATATTTGTATTACTATCTTGCCAAATTGTTTCATTTGCTTTTGCTATCGCTTCTTGAAGAGCTTTAGACGGATTTTTATTATCACTTTTGGTCACTTCTTCAATAACTATTTGTACAGCTCTTTCAGCTGCGTATCTTCCACCATGCCCTCCCATACCATCACATACAATAATAAGTTCTCCAAATCTTGTTTGTGCAGAACCATAATAATCTTGATTTTCTGTTCGACCACCGATATGGGATTGGATGTAAGTCATATTGAGTGTTTATGATAGTTTTGTCGATAAGTAAAATAAACGCCCAAAGTTATTAGAAAATATTTAATGAGTAGTTATCGAAATATGATTACGAAAAAACACCTATCTTTATAGATATAATATTGAGTGGACATTTAATAGTCAGTAAAGGACATTGATAGACAATATGCCGTTACTAAATCGTTACTAACAGAAATATCAGCACAATTAAGTGATTGATAATTACGGGATAAGGAGAGGAAAGTTCATTACCCTCACTCTCCGCAAGTAAAAGACAAACAAAGCGAGCTTGCTCGCAGCACAAAAGAATATAGCCCCCGCCTCAAGCTTGCATGAGAGTGGGGGCTATATTCTTTTGTGCGTTGGCCTGAAAGGCCTTTGTTTGTATTTTACTTTAGCAACCCCCAAACGGGATCACGGCGCGTATGCGACGTAATCCCTTCAGAAAGTCTAAGACAGACGAAAGAAAATCTAAGACAAAGAGGGCATCCCAAAATTACTTTTGAGACACCCTCCGTGAGGACATAATATATGGAACGAATTTAAGCAATTGCCCGTGCATAAAATCCAAAAGGCTGTTTAAATTACTCCATGAACTAGGCGTGCCTTATACTATTTATTCATACTTTTCAGGCAAAATTCACAGATCATATTTTGAAAATAGTTTATTTTGATTTACATTTGCGGTATATAATACCCTATATGGCAACTAAAATAAACTTACTGCTTCAGCAAGTGCCTAAAAACTCCTTGTTATTATCCTCTTGGATGACAAAACAAAATATGTCGACCAAAGAGCAAAGTCTATGCGTTACATCCGGCTGGCTTAGTCGATTATCACAAGGTGTTTATTATAGGGTTGGAGACGTTCCTGCGTTGTATGCTGCCATATCCTCATACAACAAACAGTTGGGAAAGAAGTGTTTTGTCGGAGCTTCGACCGCTCTTGATTTAAGAGGCTTCTCACACTTTGTGGCAATGGGTAAGCCTACAGCATATCTATTTACCCAAACATCGCAAAGGCTTCCTTCTTGGTTACTGAATCACCCCTGGGATATGGAGGTTCGATATTTTACCACCAAAATATTCGGCAATGATTTTATAGGCATAGAAGAAATGGAGGTTAATGGCGTAGGACTGTTTGTGTCTTCACCAGAAAGAGCGTTTATGGAGTGTTTACATCTCGTGCCTACCTATTATTCAATGATGGACACATACTATGTTATGGAGATGCTAACTACGCTTCGCCCTAAATTGGTACAGCAACTACTTGAAGTCTGCACCTCTGTAAAAGTAAAACGGTTGTTTCTGTATATGGCGGAGAAATCAAAGCATCCATGGTTTCATGCAATAAACCTTTCGAAGGTTGATTTGGGTGAAGGAAAGCGTTCCATCGTAAAAAATGGCGTTTACAACAACAAATACGGGATAACAATATCTAAAGAACTGGATGATTATGAATAACCTATATGCTCAAAAAGTAGAAGTGCTT
>JBAYXY010000044.1:0-4138 GCA_041673285.1 Minisyncoccota bacterium | reverse complement strand
ATCTGAAAGATATTTCTCAGAATGCTTCCTGTGGGATTTGCGTTGTTGAAGTTAAAGGAGCAAGAACTCTTGTAAGGTCTTGTATAAGTAAAGCAACAGAGGGCATAAATATTACAACTCACTCTGCAGCGATTAATATTGCCCGCAAAACCAACCTTGAACTTCTTCTTGCCAACCACCCGAAAGACTGCCTCATTTGCGAAAGAAACGGCAATTGTGAATTGCAGGACTTGTCTGCATTGCTCGGCATTAAGGAGACTCCTTTTGAGAGGACAAAACCGGTTCCAAAAATTGACAATAGCTCACTTTCGCTAATTCGAAATCCGGACAAATGCATATTATGCGGACGTTGCATTGCTGTATGCGCCGATGTTCAAACTGTTTATGCGATTGATTTTGCTGGTAGAGGACTAAAAAGCAAGGTTTCTACATATCTGGACCAGGGTCTTGGAAACGTTGCCTGCACAAACTGCGGGCAGTGCGCTTTGGTATGTCCAACTGCAGCAATAGTTGAAAGAGATGAATCCAAAAATATCATGGCTGATATATACGACGATAATAAAATTGTTATTGTACAAACAGCTCCTGCCATTAGAGTTGGCATAGGAGAAGCTATGGGAATGGGCGAGGGAGAACTTGTAACAGGCAAAATGGTTGCGGCTCTCCGCAAACTTGGTTTCAGCAAAATTTTCGACACCGATTTCGCCGCTGACCTCACAATCATGGAAGAGGGTTTTGAACTGATAAACCGGATTAAAAACAAAGGAACACTACCAATGATTACCTCGTGTTCTCCCGGCTGGATTAAATTCATAGAACACTTTTTCCCTAAGTCACTGAGCCATCTTTCAACATGTAAATCTCCTCAGCAAATGTTCGGCGCAGTTGCAAAAACGTACTATGCCGAGAAATCAAATATTGACCCCCGGAAAATTGTTGTTGTCTCAATAATGCCTTGTACAGCGAAGAAGTTCGAATGTAAAAGGCCGGAGATGAAGTCGGCCTTCCACTACTGGAAGGAAAAACTCAATCTCCAGGAAAAAGACAGCTTCTTTGATGTAGATTATGTTTTAACAACCAGAGAGCTTGCCAGAATGTTTAAGGTAACAGGAGTCGATTTCTGCAATTTGCCTGAAGAAGATTTTGACCATCCTCTTGGTATTTCTACCGGTGCCGGTGTCATTTTCGGAGCTACCGGAGGAGTAATGGAGGCAGCAGTCAGGACTGCATATGAAGTAATAACAGGAAAGCCCCTTGATAAAATTGAGCTGAATGTACTTCGCGGTTTTGACGGCATTAAGGAAGCAGAACTGGACCTAAATGGGACAAAGCTTAGAGTTGCAGTGGCACACACACTAAAAAATGCCCGTGTACTTCTTGAACAAATAGAAGAAGGGACTTCTCCTTATGCATTCATTGAAGTCATGACATGCCCCGGGGGATGCCTCGGCGGAGGCGGACAGCCGATACCTACAACATGGGCCATTCGTCAAAAACGAGCAGATTCTATTTATAAGGAAGACCGGCTAAAACCCATAAGAAAGTCACATGAAAATCCTGCAATTAAAGCAATCTATGACGAGTTTCTTAAAGAGCCTCTTGGCCATGTTTCACACGAACTGCTACACACAGATTATATTGAACGTGGCATCTATTAAGTGAAAAAATAAATTATTATTAAGGACGGGAGGTTCACAGATATAATGTGAATCTCCTTTTCTTATATGATTGATTATGACAAAGAAAATATTAAATTTGTACAACAAACAGAACCCAATCCAACCCCTTTTGTGTTAACACTATGGTAATAGGAATAATACACAATGTAACTGTCCTTATAGCTCTTTCTCTACTCCATTTTATTTTTAGCAAAAAATCAAATTTTCGCTATAAAGGAGTTCGTGAAATTCTTATGGGTGTAATAATTGGTCTTATTGGAGTTATTCTAATGATGACCCCCTGGACCTATCAACCCGGGATAGTTTTTGATACAAGAACAATACTACTCTCCGTTTCCGGTCTCGTCATAGGTGTTATCCCAACTATAATAGCAATGGCCACTACTGCACTATACAGAATATATATTGCAGGAGACGGAATCGTTATGGGTGTTGCAACAATTATAACTGCAGGTACTGTTGGTATGCTATGGGCAGCTCTACGTCCGCGATGGCGAAAAAAGAAATACTATCTCGAAATGTATGCAATGGGGCTAACTACCCATGTAGGGATGTTGCTTTGCACAATATTTCTTCCAGAGGAACTCAGAATTGAAACTCTTAAAAATATTTCTCCCACCGTTCTCATAGTATACCCAATCGGGACTCTTCTCCTTGGCATTGTTTTAACAGCCAATACAAACCGGCTGGAGAATGAAACCAAAGTTAAGGAAGAGGTAGAGCGCCGAACCTCATTCTTTAACGCGAGCAGAGACATGATGTTCATTAAAGATGACAAATATAGATACATCC
Source organism: Minisyncoccota bacterium (assembly GCA_041673285.1). GTDB lineage: Bacteria > Patescibacteriota > Minisyncoccia > Minisyncoccales > Minisyncoccaceae > JAAZMU01. The sequence goes on along the minus strand of JBAYXY010000044.1, from coordinate 1,667 downwards.
TTATTAATGACGCAATCTGCAAATTTTTCGGAAAGACAAGGGATGAAATATTAGGGAAAAGCGATTTTGACCTCCTGCCCGGTTTGAATCTTGACGATGTACTTGAATCGGATTTAAAAATTCTTAAAGAAGGCATTACTATCACTATTGAAGAAAAAATTGGCGACAATATTTATGAAGCTACTAAGTTCCCTACAAAACTGGGAGACGAGCTGTTTGGTATCGGAGGGATTGTAAGGGATTTGACAACAATAATTAAGAAAAGGAATATTGAGGAAGCCGTTCTCCAGATATCTAAAAGTTCGCTCTCTGAAATTAATTTCAAAAGTTTTTTGGAACAAGTTCACTTTCAGCTCAATAAAGTAATTCCCGTTAAGAATATATATATTGCTCTTTATCACAGCGATACCGATATGTATAGCTTTCCCTACTATGTGGATGAATTTGATGAAATTGAAGATGACGAAATGGAGGTATTGCATGGTTCGCTTACCGATTATGTTAGAAGGAGCGGGAAAAGTCAGTATGTTTCAGATAAGACAGCGGAAAAACTTAAGTCAGAAGATGTGATTTTCACTCCATATGGCACAGACTCTCCGCTCTGGCTCGGGTCTCCTCTTTACGATTCTGAATTTAAAGAGGTGATTGGCGTAATTGCTATTCAGGACTACGAAAACGACAGTGCATATTCGCCGGAAGATCTTGCGCTTCTTGAGATCTTTGCAAACAGTATCGGTGTATTTATCGAAAGGGTTACAAATATTGAATCACTTAAGGTTGCCAAATATAAAGCAGAAGAAAGCGACAGATTAAAAACAGCTTTTCTTGCAAATATGAGTCATGAAATCCGCACTCCAATGAATGGGATAATGGGTTTCGCCAATATTCTGCTTGACGAGGTCACAGACCCTACTCATAAAGAATACCTCACCATCATAACTAAAAGTGCCGACCGGCTTCTTGCCACAATTAACGATGTGTTGGATATATCAAGAATTGAAACCGGCCAGGTAGTTATTCACAAAACAAAATTTGACCTTATTGAATTGCTGCATGAACTTTATACTTTTTTTAACGGCAACAACAATCATTGTATCGAAATCAGGTTAGCCCCCGGATTAGACTCTTCGTTAATTATGGAATCGGACAAAACCAAAATCCAGCAAATACTTATTAACCTTATAGGCAATGCAATCAAATTCACTAAAGAAGGATTTGTCGAATTTGGGATTAAGACAACAGACACTAATCTCATTATTTACGTCAAAGATACCGGAATAGGTATTGCCGAAGAGTATCATAAATCTGTTTTCGACAGATTTGTTCAGGCCGATACCGGCGCCATTAGGGAGTTTGAGGGCAGTGGCTTAGGTCTTGCTATTTCCAAACTGTACACCGAACTTCTTGGCGGAAACATTTGGCTGGAGTCTAAATTAGGTGCCGGAACAACATTCTTCGTTCAGCTTCCACTTTCAAACGAAGATTAAAAATATTCATGGGCTGTGATATCCTAATTATGTGTTGGTAAAATAACAATCAAATTGACAGCCCCTCGTCATTCCCGGACACAGCGGATAGTAAAGCCATTTGCACGACCATTATTTCCATACCCATTAACGCTTAAACCCGTGAAGTCCAAACTAAATCCATTGGAAGCATTATCTGTA
>JBAYXY010000043.1:0-4241 GCA_041673285.1 Minisyncoccota bacterium | reverse complement strand
AAGATGTATCTAAAATTGATATTATTAAAAAAGAAGACACAATTATATTAACTGAAGCAGATTTTATTAAAGATCACATCAAAGAAATACAAAACTCAGTTTTGTATATCACTGATCTAAATAGTAAAAAAGAAAGTTCTGGATTAATTTTAACATCAGATGGGTTAGTCTTAACTCTTAATTCGAATGTTCCTAAAAACAGTGATTTTGATTTTAAGTTTTTAGGCAAAAGTAAGGTTTATGAAATCAGAAAAAGAGATGCTGAAAGAGATCTAGCCTTAGTACAAATCGGGGAAGTAAATCTAAAACCTTGTTCTTTTGCTCAAGACACAAACATTACTTTGGGAGACCAAGTCTATATTTTAGGATTAAATAAAGAAGGTGAATATATATTTGGAGAAGGTGTTGTTAAAAACATTTCTGAAAAATATATACAAACTAATATATATGGAGATTCATCTTTTAATGGCGCACCTATTTTTAATGAAAAAGGTGATATTTTAGGTATTGGTAGATTAAACAACAACAAATTGGTCGATATAATTTTAATAAATGATATCAAAGATTTTCTAAATTTATGACAACCGAACTTGCTATTAAAAAGACATTAGGATGGGTGTTTATTGCTATTGGAATAATAATGATGGCTTACATCATATTAACCACAATGAATTGTTTTTTAGGAACAACTCCTTTTCCAGAGCTATTTTATGGAACTGAAGAAGTTCTAAAAACAGGAGCTTCTGATTCTTTGAATGATTTAATGCAAAGCATGCTATCTGATCAATTAAACTCTTTCATATCCAAAGATTCAATACTGCTTCTTTTGAATATGTCAGCTTGGAGTTTATTTGCTTTTTTCATGATTTTTGCTGGAGCAAAAGTATTTGAGTTAGGTTTAAAACTAATGAAAGAATAATTTTGTAATATAAAAGAAGGCGTTATCTTTTTGATAGCGCCTTTTTGATTTGTTTAAGTTCCTCAGGAGATATGTCCTGACTTACATAAAATTTACAGAAATGCTTTAGAGTTGGTGGCCATTTTTCAAATTCTTCTTTTACGATTTCTTGAAGTTCGGATTGCTTAAGTAATTCGAAATGTAATCTGATAAAGGATAATTTTGATTCAAAGTGGAATGAGTCAAATTTCATAATGAAAATTTGTCTTAAGAAAGACAAAAGATCTTTTGTGTCTTTTTTAGCAACTTCAGAATTAATTGCCTTGTTTACAATTTTTAGAAAATCATTTTCATCAATAAGATCTATATTTTCAAAAAAGATCTTTGCTGAATACTTTGGCACTGCCTCAAGTGCGAATAAAAAATACTCTAAGGAAAGCATAAGCTCTTTTTTGTTCATTTCTCTTAAGTCAATAATGACTCTTTTTCCATCAGCTGATTCAACAGCAATTCTGTTGTGGAACCCCATGTTGTTAAGCCTCTACGGTATTATTACACACCATTTTATGTAAAAATTCAAGTTTTTTATTATAAAAAAGAGGTTAAGAATGCCTCTTTTTGTGTTCAAAAAAGAATTCAAGTTCTTTTTGAGTTCCTTTTTTAATATTTTCTTTGTTTAATAAAAAGAGCTTTTGTAAGAAATCAAGCATTACTTGATTTTCTTTTAAATCATAAAAGATTGTGAAATACGAACTTTCGCTTATTTTTTTATAAAAAAAACTACTTTTAGGTTCTGTATTTGAATCGCTAAATAGGTATCTAATAACTTCTACATAGTTTTCCTCAGAGAGAGTGTTTGGTTTACTAAAATCAATAGATAAACCATTAATGTTAAAAGTTTCATGCAGCCCCATGTTTTTGCACCTTTAATGCATATTATCATATTAGATTTATTAGTCAATAAAATTGACTTTCTCATTTTTGCATAGTAAAATAATTATAATATGCAAAAAACATAATTTTTGCATAACATAAAAATAATAATATGCAAAAAAATTTGTTAAAAAAAATTATATTAGAACAATATAAGGAAAAAAATAATTTATTAAACGCAACCTATGTTGAAAGAGATAAGGCTTGTAATAGTAAAGATTGGATGTCTTCTAATTTAATAAAAGTAGTATTAGGTCCACGCCGTGCTGGAAAATCTATATTTTCACTCATGCTACTTAAAGATAAACAATTTATATACTTTAACTTTGACGAACCTGCTTTAGTGGGCGAAAAGCTTGATTTATACGAATTAATGGATGAATTACACGAAGTTTATGGGGACACAAAATATATTTTATTAGATGAAATACAAAACTTACTTCATTGGGAATTATTTGCAAACCGTTTACACCGTCAAGGATATAATTTAATTCTAACAGGGTCAAACGCTAATTTGCTTTCAATGGAATTGGCAACACATCTTACTGGTAGGCACTTTGAAATAGAAATATTACCTTTTAATTTTAAAGAATTTTTGAAAGCTAAGAAATATGATCCTAAAGGTATTTCTAATAAAGAAGCTTTAAAATTATTAGAACAATATATGTTATTTGGTGGTTTTCCAGAAATTGTAATAAAAAATCTTCAACCCCAAGGATATTTAGACATATTATTCGATGCTTTACTTTTTAAGGATGTTGTTAAACGTCATAAAGTTCGTTTTTCAGAGCAAATTGATAATTTAGGTTCCTATTTAATAAATAACGTATCTTGTCAATATAGTTTCCGTAAACTAGCTAATATTTTAAAATTTAAAAGTGATATCACTCTTGAAAAATATTTGAATTATCTAAAAGAGGCTTATGTAATTTTTTCTTTATCAAGTTTTTCCTCAAAAGTTGGAAAAAGAATAAGGTCTCCAAAAAAAATTTATGTAGTAGATAATGGTTTTGTTTCTGCAAAAGCTATTCAACAATCTTTAAATAATGGAAAGTTTATGGAAAATTTAGTTTTCACAGAATTAGTTAAAAAGGGATACACACCCAATAAAGACTTATTTTATTATAAGACTCGTTACAATCGGGAAGTTGATTTTGTGCTTAAAGAAAGTATAAAAATATCTGAATTAATACAAGTTTGTTATGATTGCACAGACCCTGAAACTGAAAAAAGAGAGGTAAAGGCCCTGGTAGAGGCCGAAAAAGAGTTAAGGGTTACAAATTTAACTATACTTACTTGGAACGAAAAAAGAAAAGTTAAAAAAGGAGAATGCACAATAAATATAAAGCCTTTATTAGAATGGCTTTGTGAGTGAGATTTATTTTAGGAAATTAGTAGAAATTCTTTTCGAGTTTTTAATAAAAGAATCTTGGGGAAGTTTTTAAGTTTAAGTTCCTTTTTGTTATATAATAAATTGACTTTTTACTTTTAATTTCCTATAATCTAAACATATGGAGAAGGATAGAATCATCAAACTTACAAATGCATTATATAAAGTTACAAGTCTTTTTCCTGAAAAAGAAACACTTAGTATTTCTATGAGAAAAAAGGGCAATTTAATTTTGTCTTTTTTAATTATATTAGATAATAAAGAGTTGTCTTTAGGGAGTGAAGAATTAAGAAATTTTTGTATTAAATGCAGGAGAAATGTTGAGATACTTCTTTCATATTTTGAAATCGCAGAAACTCAAAATTGGATCAATCCTAAGAATTTTGAAATATTAAAAAGTCAGTACACAGAGATTTTATCTCACATTGAAAATATAAAGATTGTAGAAAATAAAGTTGTTGAAAAAGAGAGCATTCATAAAAAAATAGATAAAAAGAAAGAAGAAGTTGTAGAAGTTAAAAAAGAAGAAAAGCCTAATTTTACATTAACTCAGATTCAAGAAAAAGTAATTACAATTCTTCAAGGTAATGGAAAAATGAAACCATCTGACATAAATCAGTTTTTCCCAGATATGAATCCTAGAAGTATTAGAAGAGAAATCCAAGATTTAAAAAGTAGAGGTATAGTTGTTTCAAATGGATCAGGAAGAAAGACTTTTTATGAAATGAATTCATATTTTTAATGCGGACAAATGCGGACATGAATGCGGACAAGAAATTGCAGAAATGCTTGTAAACATTGAAACAAATGCGGACAAACGCGGACATGAATGCGGACAAAGACAAGTAAGATTGATTAAAAATAAGGGGTTAATGCGGACAAACGCGGACATGAATGCGGACAAGAAATTGCAGAAATGCTTGTAAACATTGAAACAAATGCGGACAAATGCGGACATGAATGCGGACAAAATAGTTTGATAGCAAAATGGATATACAAAAATTTAAAGAACAATTTTTT
>JBAYXY010000042.1:0-4398 GCA_041673285.1 Minisyncoccota bacterium | reverse complement strand
ATTTTCGTAAAGCATTCTAGGCTCTAAAAGTGGTGCATTCATTCTTGCAATGACTTTTTTAGGATTTTTTAGATCAAGCAGAACTAGTCCTACCCGATAGTGTCTGCTAGTTTCTGAGACTCCGTGATAGAATAAGAGCCAACCATGTTTTGTTTTAATGGGAGCAGCGGCAGCTCCTATTTTTTCAGAATCCCACTTGTCTTTTCTTGTTTCAAGTAAGATTTTACCTCCAAGCCATTTTTCAGTTTTAAACTTTAAATCATCTACAAAATCAATCCAAATATTTCTACCATCACCTCGATGTAAGAAAACATATTGATTATTTATTTTTTCAGGAAAAAGAACACAATTTTTGTTATAGACATTAGGGGGGCTAATAAGAACGGGTTTTGAGAAATTCCATTTTCGGTTTAAAAAATCTTTTGCTTTAATTGATGTTAAGGCAATCCTTGCAATTTTTCCATTAAATGCAGTATATGTCATATAGAGCGTGTTTCCAAATTTTGTAATTCTGGGGTCTTCACAACCAGAAAAACCATTTTTAGATGTTTTTTCTTCAAAAGATTCTCTTGGAACGTAAATAGGATAATTTAATTTTTCATCAATTTTGTATCCGTCTTTAGAGACTGCATAACCTAAGGTTGAAGTGTTATCATGAGACATTGCCCTATAAACAATGTGACTTTTTTTATCTAAATAAAAGGCAGCAGGATTAAAGACAGCTAGTGCTTCCCAAGCATTTGTAGAGGAAGGTTCCAGAATGGGGTTTTTTGAATAACGTTCAAAAGAAACAAGTTTTTTTTCTTTTATATTTTTTAAAAGAGTTTTAAAAGGAATCTTTGCCATACAAATTGAGGTATCAGCTGATCCATAGTAAATTAAAAGGTCATTATTTTTAACAAGGGCTCCTGTGGGAAAGACTACATTGGGAACTTTTCCAAAAAGTTCATAATTTTCAGTAGGGATAATTAAAGGATCATTAATTCTTCCAATGATTTTTTGAGGGTCTTTTAAATCAAGGAGAGCGACATCTATGCCAAAGAGTTTTGGGTCATTTGAATAATAGTTTCTAATATTTGCATAAACAACAAGCCATCCATATTTTGTTTTAAGAGGAGGGGCACCGATTTCAACTAAATGTTTTGTTCCTTTTTCTAAAGGGAGAATGTGATCGTAAATAGAGTGATACCATTTGCTCCAATATTCTTCTGACCAAATGTCTTCTTCTTTATCAAAAAAAGCAATACAGGTTTTTGCAGGAGGGGAGTCTGTGTGAACAGATAAAAGTGCTGCAAACTTTCCATTTATCTTTTCAGGAAAGAGGGTCATTGCTTTTGAATTAAAGGTGGTAACAGGATGTTTTTCAAACTTTTTAAAATCTTTTGTAATGGCAAGGCCTATCTTAATACCTTCTGCACAAAATGGGTATTTAGAAAGTGCGGTATAGAAAATGTAGTACTTGTCATTGATTCTAGTAATTCTTGGATCTTCGCAACCAAACTTTTCCCATTCTTTTTTTCCTTTAATAATTTGCTTTCTTTTTTCAAAGTTTACAAAATCAGAGCTTTCAGCGTAGCCAATGGATGAAATTTCTCGTTGTTCTTCTTTGTTATAATCTACGGCTCTATAAACTAGATGGATCTTTTTTTTGTCTATAATAGGGCAACCATTAAAAACGGAATGGTTTTCGAAGTTGCTATTTGGACGAGCTTCTAGAATGGGATTTTTAAAATATTTTTCTACAAATGACATTTTATTTTCTTTTTTTAACTAATGATTTTTTTATTAATTTTTGTGTTAATGCTTTTATAAATTCTTCAAGGTTTTGAGTGGCTACACAAACAACAGTGTCTGCTCCTCCATAGTAAACAAAGAGTGTTTTGTCTATGACTACAGCGCCACAGGAATAAACAATGCCTGATTTAAATCCATTATTTTCATAAGGCCTGTTTGGTTCTAAAACAGGTTCTTTTGCTTTGTAAAGGATTTTAGTAGGGTCTTTAAAGTCTAAAATCATGGCACCTAATTTGTATTTTGATGAATCATTTTTATCTTCAGCATGGTATAAGACAAGCCAACCTTTACTTGTTTTTATGGGAGAGGGCCCAACTCCTCTTAAATAGGCTTCCCATCCATTTTGAAGAGGAGTGCGTGCATAAGAGCTTTTAATAAAGGTTTTTCCATCAAGCTCATCTAAGGAATCAAAATATTCAATTTGGATGTTTGGTGAAATGCTGTGCAAGATAGCAAACTTGCCATTGATTTTTTCAGGGAACAAAACCCAGTTTTTATGAATTTCATTTGGTGCGGAAATGAAAACTGGTTTTTTCCATTTGTCCCAATTTTTATTTAAGAAGTCTTTTTTAGGAATAGAAGTTAGGGTGATTCTTAATTGAGACCAGTTGCTAAATGTGGTAAAGATAAGGTAAACAGTATTGTCTATGCAAACAAGGCGAGGGTCTTCGCATCCTGCAAAACTGCCTCCTGAGTGATAATTTAAGCAATAATTTGTTTTTAAAGTTTTAAGAAAATCTTGTTTAATGGCAAAGGCAGGAGATTTTAATCTTTCATTGATGTGAATGCCATTTTTAGAAGATGCGTAACCAAATACAGAAAGCCCTTGTTCGCCGATTGCTCGATAGAGAAAATGAACCTTTTTATTTAAATAGATGGTTGCAGGATTAAAAGTTTGCCATGATTCCCATTCGTTGTTGTTTGGTTCCATAATGGGATTAAGAACAGTCTTTTCTAGCTTCGGTGATAATTGAATACATTTTTGTGTGATGAGTTTTGTTTTGGGTTTTGGTTTTTTGAAAAAAGCTTTTAGTTTTTTTAGCCACATGTTATTTAAAATTTAAAATAATTGGATTTATTTTATCACATTCTTTAGAAAAAGCAAATTGAAGTTTCTGATGAATTTAATTTAAAATTTGTATTGTGTCAAATAAATACATTTGAATGATTTGCTCTTGAAATATAGATGTGATATTATATGAGCATATAACTAGTAAATAAAAAAACATGAATAAGCAAAAATTTTTAATTTTATCTTTTTCAGCAATATTTTTTCTTGCTGTTTCTTTTGTTGCATACAGTTGGATGGAGCCAACTAGTATGCCGAACACATATAGTATTCCGATAAATACAGGTCCTATTACTCAGTCAAAGGCGGGAGAGATAGCAGCTACAGTATTTAGAGATACTGATGATCCGAATTATTTTCTTAATCCAAGTGGATTGAATAAACTTTCAAAGCTTTATGTTGAAGAAGGAGTTTATAGTCAAGGAGGAAGCGGAGATGTTGATGGTGATGGAAGATTAAGACTTTTAGATATGATATTAATAAGTCGATATTTAAGTGGTGAGTTTAAGCTTGGTAGCCCAGAATTCACTATTGATATGTGGAGAGAGGCGGACGTTAATGGTGATGGAAGAGTAGACTCGCTTGATGCAACATTAATTGCTCTTATGATGAGTGGTTATACATTAGAAGAGGCTCAACTCACAGGAAAACAGATAGCTGATAGAGCGATTGATGTAGACGGAGATGGTTATGTTAGAATAAAGTATTTAGGTGGGGGAAGTGGAGACGTTAATGGTGATGGAAGTGTAGACACGCGAGATTCAATGCTCATTCTACAATATCTTAATGGTATTAGAGAATTTACAGATGAACAAAGATATGAGGCAGACATTAATGGTGATGGAAGTGTAGACACGCTTGATGCGGTGACGATTGCAAGGTTAGGTGTGGGTAAACCACTTGCAGAGACTAGGTCGTTTTTAGAACTATAAAAGATAGAGCGATTGATGTAGATGGGGAAGGAAATGTAAGTTTTAGTGGAAACATAGGAGATGTTTTAGCTAAAAATGTTCAGGTTGAAGGAGATGTTTGCTTGGCTAATGGTAAATGCTTAAGCGACTTATTGAATAGATTGGTTTTTGGTGTTCATTCTTATAATGATTGTGAAAATGCTGACGGAATTGTTGAATATGAAAGCGGCTCTTCTGATTTGGCATTTTGTAAGTTTACAGATTCATCTTGTCCTGTTGGATGGACACAGTATAAAAATTGGTCTGAAACAGAGGCATCTAAAGCTCGTTCTTGTACGTGTCAAGGTAATGGTTGTTGCTCTGGACAGCAAATAGCAACCCGAGGTGCGAATATAAATGGCTGGGCAGACTGTTCAGGGCATACACCTGTTTTTGGTGGTCACTCTTGGAGCAATACGCCAGTAGAAACTACACTTTTAGGGGCTAAAGCAGGTGGTTGTGCTTGCTATGATTGTTGTTGGTGTTCTGTAAATGCAACAGTGACAGCAGTTGGTTGTTATTAAAAATATGAAAAAGAACAAATTAATTCTAATGATTAGTATTGTTATGCTTTTTTCTGTTTCT
>JBAYXY010000041.1:0-4412 GCA_041673285.1 Minisyncoccota bacterium | reverse complement strand
TATCGGAGATGGTGCTGGCAATAAAGGCCGTGCATCAAGAACTTTATACAGATATAAAAACTATACATTCCAACAACAATTGACATGGAGTAAGGAATTCAATAAACACAGTGTCGATTTCTTGGCCGGTCACGAAAATTTCAGCGATAATTTCTCTTATACATATGGCTATAAGACAACCGAGACATTTGAAGGCGGCCCTGAACTAATAAATTTTACAGAGATAACAAGCCTTACAGGATATCAGAATGATTACAGAAATGAGAGTTATCTTACAAGAGCAAGATACAACTATGATAACAAATATTATCTGGAAGGATCTTTCCGTCGCGACGGCTCTTCAAAGTTCCATCGTGATTACAGATGGGGTAACTTCTGGTCATTAGGAGGCAGCTGGTCAATCTCAAAGGAACCATTTATGGCCGGATTGAAAGATGTTATAAGCTCATTAAAACTAAGAGCATCTTACGGAGAAGTTGGTAATGATGCCGGAGTTGGAGATTATGGGTATATGGCTCTTTATTCAATGGATCAAAATGCAAATAAGGGTGCTGCTTACAAAATGCAGAACAGTGCGTTTGATATTAAATGGGAGACATCCAGCTCTTTTGGAGCTGCTTTAGAGGGTTCGCTCTTTAATAGAATGAACTTTAGCGTTGAGTATTTCGATAAAAGATCACAGGACCTGTTGTTTGACATTAATCTGGCTCTTTCTACGGGAGCAACATCTACATCAGATGCTGTAGCAACGATAACAAAGAATCTCGGTTCTATTGCCAACAAGGGTGTAGAATTTGTTTTTGATGCAGACCTTATTAGAAAAGATAATTTCAGATGGAACTTAGGGTTCAATACTACTTACCTGAAAAATAAAATTATTTCACTACCTGAGCAAAACAGGGCGAATGGAATTATTTCCGGAACAAAAAGGTATGTAGAGGGTCATGGAATTTATGACTTCTGGATGTACCAGTTTGCCGGCGTCGATCAAATGACCGGTAAATCGCTTTATCTTCCGGATCTTGATAAATATTACATAGGGACACCTGTGGAAGGCAAAACTGCATTTCCTTCACAATATCTTGTTCAGATAGGCGACAAAAACTATTCAACATATACAACATACGCAAAGAAAGACTGGAGTGGAAGTGCAATGCCGGATCTTTTCGGAAGCTTCTCGACTAAGGTTACTTATAAAAGCTTTGATTTGTCTATGCTGTTTACTTATTCTATTGGCGGAAAAACGCTTGACAATTCATATATGAGACTTATGAGTGCAACTGCAAACCCAGGTTCTCTTCACAAAGACCTGCTTAAATCATGGGACGGAGTACCTGCCGGCATGACAGAGACATCGGCTGACAGGGTGATTGCAAATGGAATACCTGCTATTAATTATGAGCAAAGTACATATAACAATGCCACATCTTCACGATTCCTCATTGATGCTTCATACCTTGTTATTAAGAATATCTCTCTGAGTTATACACTTCCAAGTCGCTTGGTTAATAAGCTGGATTTGAGTGGGTTCTCAATTAGTGCTTCTATTGACAACCTCGCTACATTTACAAAATTACAAGGGATGAACCCTCAGCAATCTTTTAGCGGTATTAATGATAACGGTTTTGTAACAGCAAGAGTGTTCTCAATTGGGTTGAATATTAAACTATAATTATTTAAAACATTTAGTGATGATAACTATTAAGAAAATAACATATTTACTGGTAGGAATAATTCTATTTTCCTCTTGTTCTAAGGACTATTTAAGTACGAAGCCATCCTCTTCTACTGCTACACCAACAATCTTTGAAACAACGAAAAATGCGGCACTGGCTATAAATGGCATCAATGTGCTCATGACGACTCAATTATTAGGAACCCAGGGTTTCAATGGTGAAGGAACAATAAAATTGTATTATGGAATCTACCCGGGAAACAATACTTCCATAAATCTTCCCGGTTGGGCATCAATCATAAACGGCACATTCAGAGAGAATGTATCAAGCATATATCTTTACTATCCGTGGTATTACTATTATATGCTAATAGGAAATGCCAATGCGATTATCACTAACATAGACAATGCAACAGGCTCGGATTCAGAGAAACAGTTTATCAAAGCACAGGCACTCACATTCCGGGCATATAGCTACTTTATGTTATCGCAGATTTACTGCAACAGGTGGAAGGATTCCAACAACGGAGCTTCTGCAGGCCTTATTCTGAGAACAGATACCTCAACTGATGAAATGCCTTTATCCACTCTTAAAGAGACATACGAAAGAGTCTACAAAGATCTTGACGATGCAATTGCTCTTTATGCTCAATCGGGCAAAAGCCGCAATAATAACTACGATCCAGATAAAAATGTGGCTTATGCAATATATGCCAGGGCTGCCATTACCAGAGCCGATTATGCAAAAGCCTCTGCAATGGCTGTAAACGCCCGGGAAGGCTATCCACTGATGTCAAATGACGATTATAAATCGGGATTTAACACCCCAAACAGTGAGTGGATATGGAGCAGTTACGGTGCGGCAGATGAAACACTTTATTACTATTCTTACTTTGCATATATGGCATATAATGGTAATGGAAGCGCAGCCAGGTCATTTCCAAAATGTATAACCAAGGAGCTGTTTAATAAAATTCCGAATGGTGATGTCAGAAAATCACTTTTCCTTGACCCAACCGGATACACTTATACAACCTCAACCGGTCAGGCCGCTTCAAATACTGCTCTGGCAGCAAAGGCGCGTTTAATGTTCCCGAACCTATACCCGACAGCTTCAATTTACGCATACATGCAATTTAAAGTTTCTGCAACAGATTTACCGGGAGTTGGGAATCTTAACCACTTCCGCTCTTCTGAGATGTATCTTGTTGAGGCTGAGGCAAAGTATTTCTTAAATGATGCAACAGGAGCGCAAGATGCATTGATTGCTTTAAATAAAAATAGCGGCCGTAATCCGGCTTATACCTGTACAGCAACAGGAACAAATTTATTGGATGAGATAAAACTTTACAGATCGATTGAACTTTGGGGTGAGGGCTTTGACTGGTTCGACCTCAAGAGATGGGGCGACAGTGTAACCCGCACAAGTACAGCCAATGGCGGAAGCTTTATTCCATCGCTTGCAATAACTACTGGATCATCTGAAGGAAACAACTGGACATGGAAAATTCCATTGAGAGAAACTGACTATAACTCGGCTCTTCAATAGAGAATAGACAATGCTAATTTAAAGAGCTGCCGGTTAAATGGCAGCTCTTTTACATTCAAACGATAATAGTTAGTCTCTGAAATTTAGGATAAAAGGTTGCGCTGTTGGCAGGTTTATCTTAAACATGTCTTTTTCCCGGATGCCATAAAGGTGTTTTAATATCTCCCGAAGGCTGTTACCGTGGGCAACAACGAGTATTGTATTATTATTTTTTAATGATGTGACAATACTATTTTCCCAAAAAGGGATTACTCGTTTAGATAGATCGTTGTATGATTCTGAAAGTGGAAGCAGATCTTTTGGGACGTTTTTATAAAGTTCCTCATTGCGTGGATTGCGGATATCGTCCGATGCAAGTGGAGGAGGGGGGCAGTTGTAGCTCCCGAGCCACATAGCTGCAGATTCTTTCCCGTAAACGGCTTCAATTTGGTTTCGATACATTCCTTGCAATACTCCATAGTGATTTTCATTTAATCTCCAGCTTCTTTCTATCTCAATATTACTAAAACCACAGCCATCTAAAACTATCTTTAGGGTTCTTTCTGTTCGTCTGAGAAAAGAGCAATACGCTTTATCAATAATAATCTGGTTTCTTTTAAAACTCTCTCCGATAAGTGTGGCCTCTTTTACTCCTTTTCCGGATAAGTCAATATCTGTCCAACCGGTCAATCTGTTTTCAAGGTTCCATTGACTTTCTCCGTGCCTCATCAAAATAATTTGTTTCATTTTAGAGCGAGATTATTGTTATTGACCCAAAACCGGGAACGGAAGAAAAAGCATCTTTAAATGATACAATACCTGCGTATATTTTTGCGCAAAGGATAAAACCGGCGTGTGTGAAAACTAAGATTCTTTGCGGTTCGGCAGGTTTGGTTCTACTGAAATGACTTGTTTGGACTTCATCTAAAAACAGAGATACTCTTTTATACATTTCGTTGAATGACTCCCCGTTAGTTGCCGGTGTTTCTATCCAATTGTCAAACCATTTTTGAAGACGATTATCTTCAATTTTATCCCATTGCTGCATCTCCCATTTGCCAAAATTCATCTCCATTAGCCGATTGTCTGTAATGTGAGCATAGTTGCAATATTCGGATAGAGAGGTACATCTGGAAGAAGGACTCGAAAATATACTGTAAAAGCTTATGGGTAACAATTTGCTTTTTACAATTGACGCTTCTTGAATAA
>JBAYXY010000040.1:0-4420 GCA_041673285.1 Minisyncoccota bacterium | reverse complement strand
TTGGGTCCTTAGATTATGGTGATGAATTTAATCAAGAAGATAAGAATATTGTTTTTGAAATAATAAAAAATTCTGTTTTAAGCAATGAAGCCAAGTTATGGAGATCAAAAAAAGTTTGGCATCACCATGGAGATTCTATGGATGTTGCTTTTCTGGCTATGGCATATAAAGCAGGTATTTCTTTAGATGAAATAGACAGTTCAGTTGAACATTTATTGGGAGTGCCTTATGAGTCAGAAAAGAGATTTTCAGCTAAAATTTATAAAGATAAAAAAACAGAAGAAGTTCGAGTGGCAGTTAAAGGATCTGTAAATCGTGTTCTTGATTTTTGTTCTCAAGCTGGAACTTTAGAGTCTTCAAGTTCTTTAGATAAAGCTAGTATTAAAAAAGAAGGGGAAGTCTTAGCTTCTTTGGGTTATCGAGTTTTAGCGGTTGCTTATGGAAAAATAGATATAAATGATTTTGATTTTAAAAAATTTGAAGATAAAAAAATAAAAAATATTAATTTTCTCTCTCTGGTTTGTTTTATAGATCCTTTAAGAAAAGATTCTAAACAAGCTGTTCAAAAATGTAAGGAGGCCGGAATAAAAGTTATAATGGTTACCGGAGATCATCCAGCCACAGCTTTATTTATTTCTAAAGAACTGGGCATCGCTCGTTCTAGTGATCAAGTAATAACAGGAGACAAACTTGGTTCGGCCGACTTAGAAACTACACCTAAGTTTGTTGATTTAATTAATAAGACAAGTGTTTTTGCTGGAGTTTCTCCTTTGCAAAAATTAAAGATAGTTAAGGCTTTAGTTAAAATGGGTCACTTTGTAGCTGTAACTGGTGATGGAGTAAATGATGCTCCAGCCCTTAAACAAGCTAATATTGGAGTTGCTATGGGCTCTGGGACTGATGTTGCTAAAGAGACATCTGCCATGATAGTTGTCGATGATAATTTTGCATCTATTGTTGGCGGAGTAGAGGAGGGTCGTTTTGCTTATGATAATATTAGAAAAGTTGTTTATTTTGTTATTTCTAGTGGTGCAGCTGAAATTTTTATATTTTTATTGGCAATTATTTTTAATTTACCACTTCCTCTTTTTGCGGCTCAGCTTTTGTGGTTAAATTTAGTTACCAACGGAATACAAGACATATCATTAGCCTTCGAGGCTGGTGAAGCTGGAGTGATGAAGAGGCCACCAAGATCTCCACAAGAACATATGTTTGATAAATTAATGACTCAACAAACATTAATCTCGGGTTTATTTATTGGAGGACTTAGTTTTGTTGTTTGGTATTACCTTCTTAATGTCTTAAATTGGGAGGAAACTCATGCTAGAAACTTTCTTTTAATGTTGATGGTTTTGTTTCAAAATATTCATCTTTTAAATTGTCGTTCAGAACTTATTTCTGTTTTTAAGATTTCCTTTAAGAAAAATATGCTTATTCTTTTTTCGATAATCGCTGCCCAGTTATTACATATTTTCGCTATTTATAACCCCTTTTTAAGCAAGGCTCTTCAAACTAGCCCAATACCCTTTAGAGAGTGGTTTTATTTACTTTTGATAGCCTCTTCTGTTTTATTAGTCATGGAAGTTTTTAAAATATTTAAAAGAAAAGAAAAAAATGTTTAAGAAAAAAATAAAGAATAAAAAATTTTTTTTGATATTTTTTTGTTTTTTATTTTTACTTACTTCTTTTTTTGTTTTTTTATTTTTTTTGATTTCAGAATTTAGGTCTGTGGATAAAATCATCTTTAATGATGGAGCCATTGTTTCCTCAAAAATAAAAAATAAAGAAATTAATGTTGAGCTAGCCGTTTCTTTTGACAAACAGTACTTAGGTTTAAGTCACAGAGAGAGCATTCCAAATGATTTTGGGATGCTTTTTTTATTTCCCGAAAAAGATATAAGATCTTTTGTTATGAGAGATATGAAATTTAATCTTGATATTGTTTTTATTGATGAAAATGAGATTGTTGAGATTTACAAAAACTTATCTTTTGATCAATTTAGTCAAAATATTTATTACAAATCAGTGGTTCCGGTTGATAAGGTTTTAGAACTTAGGGGCGGTTTTTGTGATGAGCATAAAATTTCAATCGGCGATAAATTTTACTTAAACAAAGATTGATTTTTTATTGTTGTTTTATTTTTTTTATGTTATAATTATCTTAGATTAGATTTAAATTATATAGGAATTGGTCGGTTCCTATTTTAAACAATAAATAATTTTTTAAAATTATGAAAAAGGTTGTTAAAAAAGTTGCAAAGAAACCAGTAGCTAAAAAGAAAGTTGTAAAAAAGGTTGTTAAAAAAGTTGCAAAGAAACCAGTAGCTAAAAAGAAAGTTGTAAAAAAGGTTTCAAAAAAGAAATAGTTTTTTTTAAAAAACGAAGGCGCTTCTTGAATGAGCGCTTTTGTTTTTTTAAAAAAGCATTTGATTTTGTTTGTTAAAATGTCTATAATAAATTAGTTGTTTTTTGGGAGTTAATATTGTTTATATTTATGTATTTAGAAAAATTAGAATTACAAGGCTTTAAATCTTTCGCCAATAAAAATAAATTAGTTTTTTCTGGTATGGTTGATGGCCAAAAAAGAGGCATAACCTCTGTTGTTGGTCCTAATGGCTCTGGTAAGTCCAATATTGCCGACGCTATTCGTTGGGTTTTGGGCGAGCAAAGTTCTAAGTTACTTCGTAGCAAAAAAAGCGATGATGTTATTTTTGTTGGCTCAGATAAAAAAGCTAGACTTAATTTTGCTGAAGTTTCTTTGTTTCTAAACAATCAAGATCCTAATTTTAAATTTAAAGAATTTGTAGTTAGCGACGAGTCTAAAGAGTTGTCAGAAGAATCTAAGAAAGATAACAAAACAGAGATAGACGTTGTTGACTCTTTTTTAATGCTTCCAGAAATTGTAATTACTAGAAGAGTGTATCGTGATGGTAATAGTGAATATCTTATTAATAACAATAAAGTTCGCTTGAGTGATGTTCAGATTTTTTTAGCTAAAGCTAGCTTTGGTCAAAAAACTTATAGTGTTATTGGTCAAGGAATGGTAGAAAATTTTTTGAATACTAGTCCAGCCGAAAGAAAAGCTTTTTTTGATGAAGCTACCGGTGTTAAACAATATCAAATTAAAAGAGATTTATCTTTGGGTAAGCTGGAAACGAGTCAAGAAAATTTGTCTCAAGTTGAAATGCTTCTTAATGAAATTGAGCCCCGTTTAAATAGCCTAACCAGACAAGTTAGTAAATTAAAAAAAAGAGAAAATCTAGAAAAAGAACTGAGAGAACATCAAACAAATTATTATGGTTCTTTGTGGCAAGAAATAAATGAAAAACTTCATTCTTTAAATAAGGAAATTAAAGAGGAGGAGGAGAATAAGGATAAAATAAAACAAATTTTAAGAAATAAAAAAGAGGAGTTGGATAAAATAAATCAAGAATCATCCCTTAATGATGAATTTTTAAAGTTACAGGAAAATTTATCTTCTAATAGAGATAAATTTAATAAATTAGAAAAACAAAAAAATCTTATTGATTCTTGGGAGGAATTAAAATCTCAAAATGTAAACAATAATGAAGTCGAATATTTAGTTAAAGAAAAAGAAGAAAAGGTGTTAGAGGTTGAAAAAACAAAAGAAAAATTGGAAGCTTTGCCTGTTGAATTTTTAAAACAAAAAGAAATAAGCGATTTAGAAAAAAAATTAACAGAGTCTGAGCTTAAACAAAGCGAGTTGCAAAAAGAATTAATGAAACTAGAGGCTTTGTTAGAGTTGCGACTTGAAAAGGCTGGTAATTTTGATATATCCTTTTTGTTTTTTCGTCAAAATGATATTCAAAAAACCATTTCACAATTATCTGAAGAAATTAGTCTATTAAATCCAGAAGAAAAAAATAAAGAAGATAAGCTTTCTATTAAAATAGAACAAGAAAGAGATCTTTTAGAAAAAATAGAGAAATTAGAAAGCGAATTGAAAAAAATAAAAGAAGAGTTTGACCCTAGTAATGTTAATAAAATAAATGCAGATATTAATAATTTAATCAAAAAAATTAGTAGTTTTGAGAATTCTTCCGATCTATCTCTTTTTCAAAAAATTATACAGGAAATTAAAAATGACCTGGGTGAACTGTTAAGTTTTGTTTCTGGTCAAAAATTTGACAACACGATAGAAAGGGTTAATAAAAAAATTCTTGACCTGAAAGGAGAAAAAGAAAAAATCAATGAAGATCGTAATAATCTTAAATTGGAGATTCAAATTTTAAAAAATAAAAAACAACAATTAGAAAATGAAAAAAATAAATTAGAAAGAGAATCTTTAGAAATTAATAAAAAAATAGAATCTAACAGCAAAGAACAAAGTTTGGAAGATTTAAAGAAGGAAAAAGATGTCGCTAGTTTAAATTTAGAAAAAATAGTGGGAGAGGTGTCT
>JBAYXY010000039.1:0-4460 GCA_041673285.1 Minisyncoccota bacterium | reverse complement strand
TAGTAACATGAAAATTTGATTTGGCTTAATGCCTTTTCCTAAAAGCACTTTATACATATGCTTTAAGTTCTCAAAGAAAGCTTTTGTGCTTTCTTCTCCAAGATTTGTGTCTTCATTTTCTAATTTCTCAAAGAAAAGTA
Organism: Minisyncoccota bacterium; assembly: GCA_041673285.1. Taxonomy (GTDB): domain Bacteria; phylum Patescibacteriota; class Minisyncoccia; order Minisyncoccales; family Minisyncoccaceae; genus JAAZMU01. The sequence continues at coordinate 4,320 of JBAYXY010000039.1, read as the reverse complement.
AGGATAGCAATGCCCCGCTAGTTCTTGCAGTGTAAGCGGTTTTTGTTGATATGTTATCATAAGCAAGAGATAAGGGATTTAGTTTTTCAAGTTCTTGGCTTTTGATTATTTGAGTTGCTTTTATTTCTTTTAACAAAAGATCTTTTATAAGAATTAATTTTAATGAAAATATGAAGATGATAATGGTGTTTTCATTAATGCTATTTATTATATTGAATAGTAGAAATGAATCTTTTCTTTCAATTTTTTGAAGATAGGAATAAAAAAGTTTTTTTAGGACTTTTGTATTTGTTTTTGTGTTTGAGTAATATATTGCAAGAAGCTCTTTGATTTGCTTTTCAGTAAACTTAGCCTGCGTTATTTCTTTCAAAAAAGTGTAAAAAACTAAGTTTATATCAAATGCATTTTTTTCTATTACTAATTTATCTATTCTCATCTTTAAGTGCTTTAATAATTTGTTCTGATAATGCTTTGATAACAGGGACGGCGACACTATTTCCAAACTGCTTGTAGGCTTGAGTATTACTAACAGGAATAATAAAGTTCTCAGGGAATCCTTGCAATCTTGAGGCTTCTCTTGGGGTGATTTTCCTTGGATTTCTTCCTTTTTGCTTAATGAGTATTTCGGAACCATCTTTATAGTAGCGTGCTGAAATAGTGCTTGTATATTCTGATGTTTCATCAAATAAGGAGTAGCCGAACCCATTACCTTTTTTTTGGTGTTCCTGCTTCCGTTTTTGATGCCCTTTCCACAGCTTGTCTGAAATAGTATATTTGTCGTCAACTTTTTTTTCCAAAATATCCCAAACTCTTGTTTTTGTCATTTTTGGTTTAGGAAACTCAAAGTTTACATCATTTTTAAAGCCAATAATGTATATTCTTGCTCTATTTTGTGGAAGTCCAAAATCTTTAGCATTGAGGACATTATGAAACACTTTGTAGCCAAGCTCTTCAAGGGTTCTTAAAATAACTTTTAGAGTGTTTCCTTTATCATGCCCTTTAAGATTGCGTACATTTTCAAGAAATACTACTGATGGTTTATGATGTTCTGCTATTTGAGCAATATTAAAAAACAATGTCCCCCTTGTATCTTTAAAGCCTTTTTTAAGGCCTGCTTGAGAAAATGGTTGACAAGGAAAGCCTGCAAGAAGCATATCAAAGCCTGGAATCTCTTTAGGGCTTATCTTTGTAATATCTCCATGTGGTACTTCATTAAAGTTTGCTTGGTATGTTTTTTGAGCTGCCTTATCCCATTCGGAAGTGAAAACACACTTGCCCTTAACATGTTCAAATCCTAATCTAATACCACCAATGCCTGCAAAAAGATCAATAAAAGTAAAGCTTTCGGAGGGGGTTTTTGGAGAAAAGAAATCTTGGGTAGTTATTCTTTGGGCTTTGTTTAAAGCAATATTGGTTTCCATAGTTTTGTTTCCTGTTATTTAATAATGATTAAATATATTATACCTAATAATTGCTTGCTAGTCTATACTTTGATAATAAAAAAGGTTTACTAAAAGCAAAAAACCCCACAAGAGTAGGGCCTTTTGCCGACATAGATAGAGTATCACTCACATTTCCTATATAGCATAAATTTAATTAAAAAGCAAGACTTGGTGCTTGGCTAAATCATAGAACTTTTGCTTTTTTGAAATTAAGGACTTGAAGTTGCCTTGTTCAATAATTTTCCCGTCTTCAAAAACAAAGATGCGGTCAGCTTTTTTAATGGTTGATAATCTGTGTGCAATAATGATGGTGGTTCTTCCTTTGGTGACATTTGAAATCGCCTTTTGAATTTTGCTTTCTGTTTTAGCATCTAATGCAGAGGTGGCTTCATCTAAAATTAAAATAGGGGCATCCTTTAAAATAGCTCTTGCAATGCTTAATCTTTGTTTTTCTCCTCCTGAAAGTTTAGTTCCTTTGTCCCCAATGATTTCATTTAATCCTTTTTTGTTTTTAGAGATTAAGTCCCAAATATGTGCTTTTTTGCAGGCAGTTTCGATTTGCTTTTTGGTAATGCTCTTTTTTATTTTTAGATTTTCTAAAAAGCTTGTATTTAGGAAGGTATTGTCTTGAAAAACAACGCCAATGTTTTTTCTTAAGAAGTTAAGATCAATGTCTTTAATATCTATATTATCAATTAAAATTTGTCCTTTTTGAACTTCATAAAATCTTGAAATTAAATTAGCAGTGGTTGTTTTGCCTGAACCAGTGTGCCCCACAAAAGCAACAACCTCTCCTTGTTTAATATTAAAAGAAATATTCCTGATAGCGTCAATCTCATCTTTGTAGGAAAAGGAAACATTTTTAAATTCAATCTCTCCTTTTATTGTTTTAGGTTTAATGGAACCTTTTTTGCTTTTGATTTTTGGTTTTTTATCAAAAACCTCTAAAAAGAGATTGATTTTCTCTCGCCTCCAAGAATAGTTAAAAATGTTCCAGAATAAAGAGTTGAAAATGTTGATTAAGATACTGCTAAATCCAACAAACATGATAATACTTCCTAGAGAGATTTCATTTTGCATGAATAAGTGAGAGCCCATGAGAAAGACTAAAATATTTAAAATGAGACCTGCACTCTTAGAGACTCCCATAACAAAGCTCCACCATTTAACATTGGCTATTTGCTTAGAGAAAGCTGTTTTAACGAGGTTGTCAACCTTTTTTAAAATACTATTATTTAAGGTAAAGCTTTGAATTAAAGAAATGTTTGAAGCGGAGTCATAGGCTAATCCAGAAAGACTAGACCATTTTTCATCAGCAATTTTTTGTGTTTTAATGGCTTTTTTAACTCCAAAAGAAACGAAAAGGGCTAATAAAGGAACCGTTAAAAGAATAAGTAATGCCATTTTAAAATTTAGAAAAATAAGGATAGGGACTAATATAATAATTATAAAGAGGCTTGCTAGAATATGTCTAAAAAACTCTAAATGAACATAATAGATATTATCTATCCCTCTTTCGAAATTTCTCATAATGGATCCAACTTTGCTACCTTGAAAAAAATTAACAGAAAGATTTAAAATCTTGTCTAGTGATTTTTTCCAGAGGTCGCAATAAATTCTATGAGCTGTAAAAGAGGAAAGATAGGCACTACTTGTTTGAATTAAAATGTTGGCTAAAACAATAACCCCCCAAATTAAAAAAAGTTTTGAAATGGAATCTCCCTTATCAATGGTTAAGCTATCAATGATTTCTTTAAAGAAAAAGGGTTCAAGTAGGCTTAAAATAGACAAAGCAAAAGCAAGACCAATGATGGTTATTGTCCTTATCTTTTGAGTTTTTAAAAAATTTAAAGTTCTCAAATACGTTTTCATTATAGGTAGTTTTTATCTATTATTCTTATCTTTTCTACAAATTCCTCTCTTTTCTCCACATCTCCAAGCTCGCTAAAAACTTGAATAATGGCAATGTAGGCTTCTTTTGTATATGGTGCTAATTCAATGGCTTTTTTGTAAGCGTCAATAGTTTCGTTTTCTAGCTCTTCATCTCTTAAATATCTTCTATTATTGTAAATGTTTCCTAAGTTTACCCATGCTGAATAATTAAAAGGATTGATTTCGGTTCCCGAAAGAGCTGTTTTTTCTGATAAAAGAATGAAATCTTCACAAGCTTGTTTTTTTTCTTCCCTTTCCTCTTCTTTTGTTTCTAATAATCTGCTTTCTGTATAAAGCTCACTTGCTTTTAATAAATAAAGTTGAGATAAGCCAATTTGTGTTTTGTCTTTTTTTAAGAAAGCATTGCTTTTATTTAAGTATTCAATGGCAATCTCTTCGTCGTCTTGATATTTCTCTAAGGCTAGGTTGTAATAGGCTTCAGAAAAATAATTCAAACTGTTAAAATAATTGATGACAATAATTGACATTAAAGTTAAGGAAAGACAAGCTATAATCAAGAAAATGTGAAAGGGTTTTAAGTTTTTGAAAAGAATTGTTTTTCCTTTTGTTCCTGCAAATAATCCTAGAAAAAGGAAAAGTAAAAGCATTAAAATTAAATCTAAAAAGTAAAAAAAGGAAAGAATGAAAAGAATAAAAAAGGAAATAAAGCTCATTTTTTCTAAATTGTCTTGTTCTTTTTTTAAGAAACGTTTAAAGCCTTTGATGATTCCAAAAGAAAAAGGAAGGAGGAATAAGAATAAGCCAAACATTCCTAAATCGTTTAGAATATTTAAAATAGTGGAAAAGGATTCGGTATGCGTTGAGTCTTGAATCATTTGAGGATTGTACTTTAAAAAGCTTTGTTCAAATGTTCCTAAGCCGTTTCCTAAGAAAGACGAATGTTTAGCAATTTCTAGGCTTTCACTAAATCCTAGTGCTGTTAAAG
>JBAYXY010000038.1:0-4490 GCA_041673285.1 Minisyncoccota bacterium | reverse complement strand
ATAGTTCAAAAAACAGTTGGAGATAAAAAGATTGAAGTTATTAAAACCGTTAGAGACATTCTTCAAATTGGCTTAAAAGAAGCAAAAGATTTAGTTGATGGTGCAGTTTCAGCACCCGCAACTATAAAGGAAAATGTAAAGAAAGAAGAAGCTGACGAAATGAAAAAGAAGTTTGAGTCTGCAGGAGCAACTATTGAATTAAAATAATTCTAGTAATTAAAAAAGGATACCATTAAAAGGTATCCTTTTTTTTATTGACAAATGTCTTCAGGAATCCCTCCCGTTAAATCACAAATATAATTTGTTAAATATTCTTTTTCTAGCTCTTCACCATAATTCGCTCCAGACCCTTCTCTATAATACTTTCCTCCAAGCACAATTAAAGGCACACCACCAGTTCCAAATTGCTCATAAACATCCATATCATCTAATCCATCCTCGTTTAGCTTATAAACTACTTCATCTCCAAACTGTTCTAAGGCCTCCGCTAATACTGGCTTTTCCCAAGCGCAGTGACCACACTCCGCAGTTGTGAATAAATAAACTACTGGCTTTCCATCCTCTGTTATGATCTCAGCATCTTCTTTTACATAAAAACTTCCTTCAACTCTTTCATCTAGCTTTTCATTTAAATCAAATCCTGCATTTGTAAAAAGGAGTGCACCATCAGTTGTCACAATAGAATCATATAAACTGCCCATTATATCAATTTGAAATTTGTAATATGGAGAATCCTCACTATATATCTGTGCAAGAGATACTTCCATACCATCTTCCACTAAATTCTTTTTAATGTAGTCCATGGCTTTATTCACAGCCTCTTCCTTTGGAAGACAACCTGATTGATCTTGATTTAGATTCATAGCTGCAAACACAACTAGAACTAACATAACTAGTGAAAAAACAATGATTGATATATTTTTATTCATTTTCTTTTTTTAATTAATAATTTTAGAATTCTTCATCAAAGTCGATTTCGTCATCCTCATCATCGTATTCAAAACCGTCTTCGAAAAGATCTTGATCGAATTCTTCAAAATCTTCAAAATTCATAGTTATTATTATAATTAACTTACTTATTATTATTTTTTTAAAACTATATTTTTAGTATAATTCCTATAAGGAATTTGTCAAGTAAAAATTCATTCAAAAACTATTTTCTTTCCTCTGTCAATATTTAAATGATTTCATTTTAATAGTATAATCATTTATAATCATGATCAGAAAATATTTAAAATGGCATTTTATAGAAATCCCCAAAAGGATCGTAAAAGTATTTGGAAACTTTATCTGGTTTGGCTATAACTTCTTCTCTATAAACTATTGTTTTAAGACCTTATTCAATCCATGGAAGAAAATCGCTTGGAGTTACAAAGGGGGATCTAGCAGATTTGAAGTATTCACATCAAATATGGTCTCAAGAATCATGGGTTTTCTAATGAGATCATTTATCGTACTTCTATGGATTATTTATGAATTCATCATAATTAGCATGACAACGCTTTCAGTTTTGATCTGGATTTCAATACCTCTCATTGCTATTTTAGGATTATGTATAAGCTTTAAACTATTTTAAAATGTTTGACATTAAAACCTCTAAAATAAATAAAGGATCAAGAATAAAATTTTGTTTATACTTCTTCAAGACTTTAAAATTCTTTTCTTTTTTCATATTTCTTGCCTCACTTTTCTATACCCCATTAAATGACTTTGCTATTCTTTTCTTCTCTCTTTTTTTAATTTCATTTAATCTTTTTCTTTTTTTAAAAACTCATATAAAAGAAACAAAAACATTAGATTATAATATCAATAAAGAAAATCTTAACTTAGCAGATTTTCTATCCATAGAATCTTTTTCAAGAATTAAAAAAGCAATTAAGTTTTCAAATAAAAAGAAAGTTGAAATAAATTCAAGCATTCTCCTCTATTTTTTACTCAATTACAAGAACAAGAAAGTAGATTTTGTCCTGCAAAGACTTTTAATCAGCAAAAAAGCACTCTTAAAAGATATCAAGAAAACCATGCTTTTCACAAAAGACATTGAAGAGAGCACAGGAATTCATTATGACTTAAATGCCATTGTTTTAGAGTCAGCAAAAGCTTGCATCAGAAGAAAAGGAAGGAAGATTAAAACAACAGACATTTTATCTGCATTATCTAAACTAGAGCCAGTCTTTAAAGAAGCTTTAAGAATGAACAAGCTAGAAAAGAAAGACCTTGATAATTTAAACTTTTGGCAAGAAAATCTTTTAAAAAAGATTAAAGACCTTAAAGAATGGTGGACAAAAGAAAGTTTGTCTAAGATAGGAAGCATTGGTGCAGATTGGTCCTATGGATTTACAACTATGTTAGACAGATATTCTATTGACTTAACCAAAGTTGTGCAAAGAACAGGTTTTTTAGAAACTATTGGGCATCTTAAAGAAAGAGAACAAGCTGAAAGAATTTTAATCAGAGACTACGAAAATAATGTTCTTTTAGTTGGGGAAGATGGAATCGGAAGATTTAGCATTGTCAGATCAATTGTTCAAAGGTCTTTTTTAAAACAATCTTTTCCTGAATTAAACGGAAAACGTTTTATTGAATTAAATATGCCTCGTATTTTAACAGAAACAACTTCAATAGATGAAATAGAAATTCTCTTAGACGCCTGCTTTAAAGAAGCCTCTTTTGCAGGAAATATTATTCTTGTTTTAAGTGACTTTGATAATTACATCAGCGAGAAAACCAAAGCAGGCACAGCAGACATCTCTTCTCTGATCACACCATATTTAAGAAGTAGTGAATTTAAGTTCATAGGAATTACGTCCCATCAAGGGCTTCATAAATATCTTGAATTAAAACCTCAAGTCCTTTCTTTATTTCAAAAAGTTGAAGTTTCTGAAACTTCAAAAAAAGACACCATCCTACTTTTACAAAGAGAAATCCCTTTTATAGAGCAAAAGTATCGTGTTTTTGTAGCCTATCCCGCACTTCTTAAGATTATTGAATTCTCTGAAAAATATATACAAGATGAAATGTTTCCTAAAAAAGCCATTATTCTTTTAAATGATATCGCCATTTATGTATCTTCTCTTAAAGAAAAAATCATTACAAATGAACACGTCGAGCAAGTTATGTCTCAAAAAACAGAGATCCCAGTTGGAAAAATATCTACCTCTGAAAGAGATACCTTGCTTAATTTAGAAGACCTTATTCACAAAAGAATTATTAACCAAAAGGAGGCCGTTTCAGAAATATCAGCCTCATTAAGGCGAGCCAGAACGGATATAAAAACAAAGGTAGGGCCCATGGGAACTTTCCTTTTTCTAGGGCCAACAGGAGTAGGAAAAACAGAAACAGCAAAAGCCCTTGCCGAATCTTACTTTGGGTCTGAAACTAAAATGATTCGGTTTGATATGTCAGAATTTCAAACAGAAAATGATATTAAAAGATTTATAGGGGAGGATAATCATCCAGGACTTTTAGCTACAAAGATTAGAAAAAGTCCTTTTTCACTTGTTCTTTTTGATGAACTTGAAAAAGCTCACCCCAATATATTAAACCTTTTTTTACAAATACTAGATGAAGGCTTTATGACAGACTCTCTTCAAAGGAAAATTGATTTTAAAAACACCATTATTATTGCCACCTCAAATGCAGGACACCACATTGTTTTAGATTCTATTAAAAAAGAAACCAAAGTTATTAAACAAGAGCTTCTAAACCACATTTTTGATAAAAACATTTTTAAACCAGAGCTCATCAATAGATTTGATGCGGTCACTATTTTCAAAACCCTATCAAAAGAAAACTTAATTAAAATAGCAGATTTAAGATTTAGCAAACTTCAAAAAAACTTATCCAGAAAACAAATCACTTTAAATGTTTCCAGTAAAGCAAAAATGAAGATTGTTGAGCTAAGCTACAATCCTCAATTTGGAGCAAGGGAAATGAGAAGAGTCATTCAAGACAAAATTGAAAACGAACTTGCGAGATCATTCCTTGCAAACGAAATTAAAGAGGGGGACACCATATTAATTGACGAAAACTTTCAAATCAACGTCACCAAAACCTCCCATTGACAAAAACCTGTAATTGTGGCATGAATTAAGTATGCCGTACGATATACTCATCGACGATCTCGGGTTCGAGCTCGACGATGACGCAGAAAGCGAGCTCAGGTCTCCCTTCAATGAATATGGGGAACTGATCGAGTGGGAGGATGAACACCCTCCCGAAGAAAAGCCAAACAAAAAAGAGGTATCAAAAAAGGAGGGCCTCTTTAAATAATCCTCCTCTTTTTATTTTCAAAATATCAATTTGCTTTTTTAAGAACCCTCCTATATAATTAAAAGCAATAACAAACTAACAAATCAAACCATGAACTTCGAAACCCCCAACTTCAAAGGAAGCGACTTCCTAAAAAAGAAATACTCCGACCTAAGAAAATCAGAAGCCGTAAGACTAAGTCACGAAACCTCAGAAAACAAAGAATCAAACATGATTGA
>JBAYXY010000037.1:0-4569 GCA_041673285.1 Minisyncoccota bacterium | reverse complement strand
TCTGCAATCACCTCACTAATATATCTTTTCCTGCCTTCTTTATCTTCATATGAGCGGTTTTGTATTCTTCCTTCAACTAAAAGAACATTTCCTTTCTTGGAATATGTATGCACAATTTCAGCTAGCCTTTCCCATAAAACAATATTATGAAAAGTAGCCTCTTCTCTTTTTGACCCATCTTGCCCTTTAAAAACCCTATTTGTTGCAAGCGCTATTTTACAAACTTTTTTGCCTGTTTGGGTAGTTAGCATTTCAACGTCTGATGCTATTCTACCAACTAAAATTACTCTGTTTAAATTCATATTTATTCTTCTTTTAAAAGTTCTTCAACCTTTTGATTAACTTTTTCTAAATTATCCTCTTTTGGGACTTCTTTTTCCTCCTCCTTAGCCTCTTTTTTAGATAAAATTAAATATCTTAAAATCTCTTGTTTTTCTTTTAACTTTTTCTCAATCCCATCTAGCATTTCAACATCCTTCACTAAAAAAAGAAAAGTAGTCAGCCAAGCCTCACCTTCTTTTTTGATCGGATATGCAAGTCTTCTAAATTTAAATTCAATCTCTCCTTTAATATCTCCAAAAGATTGCAATTCAGAAATCAGCTTTTCTGAAAACTCTAAAAGCTTCTCTTCTTTTAAACTTGATGTAATTAATAGGTTAAATTCGTAAAATTTCATATGCATTATTTGCTTATTAATATAGCAAGTTTATTGTCATTGGTCAAGTATTTTGCTATAATAGTTTTAATATGAAAACAAGCAAACAAAAATCATTTACCTTAATTGAGCTTTTAGTAGTCATTGTTATTATTAGTATTTTAAGCTCAATCATTATTTTTAGCACGGGATCTACTCTTGAAAAACAAACAAAAATGGAAGCCCTTAATTTTTCTACATCCCTTAAAAACAAACATGCAGAGTTCTTGATTTCTGAATGGACATTCAATGGGCAAACAAAAGCAGGGCAATCAGCAGTAAATGCTGATGTTAAAGATTCTTGGGGATACAATAACGGAAGCATTACTGGCCAAGTAACTGTAAGAGATGGGGAAGACTGTATCTCAGGAAAGTGTTTAGAGTTTGATGGGGGTTATATGACTGCTAAAACAGAGCTAACAGATGATAAAGCTCCTATAAGTATAGAGTTATGGCTAAACATTCCTTCTTCTTTTATTTGGAGCAATGGGACAATAGGTAGTCTTGAAGCAAGCACAGGAGGAATAGGAATCTTTAGAAATACATCAAACAATGTATTAACATTTGTAGCAAGAATTGGAAGCATAAGCATGTATGGAGCACAAGATTATACCATTAAAAGAGATAGATTTTACCATTTAGCCTTTGCAGGAAATGGTACTACGTTTAATGTTTATGTTGATGGAAGAAAAATAAATGAAATCTTAAAAGGCTACGGGAGAAAGGCCAATGAGTCTATTACAGGAACTTTCTATTTAGGGCATAGCAAAACATACGAAGAAAGTGGAGGCGGATACTTAAAAGGCATCATTGACGAGGTAAGGTTATACAATTCCGCCCTCTCCTCCTCCGAAATCAAACAAAACTACATCGCAGGTCTTGACTCTCTACTAGCAAACAAAGCTATCTCCAAAGAAGAATATCATCAGAGAATTTTTAATTTAGCAAACCATGAATAACATTTTTAAAGCATACGACATCAGAGGTGTTTATAACAAAGACTTTGACGAAAAAACAGCCTACAAACTAGGAAAAGCCTTTGTTCTTTTCCTTAAAAAAAGCAGTCCCAAAATTACTATTGGAAGAGATTTTAGAGCATCCTCTCCCATTTTATTCAAATACTTAAAGCAAGGAATCATTGATCATGGGGGAATCGTCTCTGATATTTCCTTAGCAACGACTCCCATGCTCTACTTTGCAACCTGTTTTTTAAAAGCAGACGGCGGAATCATGATTACCGCAAGTCATAACCCTAAAGAATACAATGGCTTTAAAATAGTAGGGAAAAACGCCACTCCCATTTCAGAAAAAACTGGCCTTTTAGAGATAAAGAAATTACTTGAAAAAGAAGCACCAAAGAAAAAAGGAAAAACCATTAAAAAAAGTATTCTCAAAGAATACATTCACTTTGCTTCAAATGACTTTAATTTAAAAGACTTTGATTTTAAAATAGGGGTTGATACTGCAAACGCAGTCCCTTCCATTGTTGTAGAAAAACTTTTCAAAAAATCAAATTTAAAAGTATTTCATATCAACAAAGAACTTGATGAAGACTTTAAAAGTCACGCTCCAGACCCCTTAACTTTAAAAAACCTCAAACAAATCTCTGCTTTAATAAAAAAAGAAAATCTTGATCTAGGAATTGCCTTTGATGGAGACGGAGACAGGATTGTTTTTTTAGATGAAAAAGGAAATCCCATTTCATCTGACATTATTTTAGCAGTCACTGCTGATGTTCTAGGAAAAAAAGTATTATACGATATTCGCTGTTCAAATATTGTTCAAGAAGTGATGCAAGAAAAAGCAGAAAAAAGCAGAGTCGGTCATTCCTTTATTAAAAAAGAAATGAAAGACAAGAACATCTATCTTGGGGGAGAGTATTCAGGCCATTTTTATTTAAACGACAAATATTGCTTTGAGGCACCTTTTTTCATTCTTTTTATGCTTTTAGAACAAATGAAGTTATCTTCTAAAAAACTATCAGAAATTGTTAAGCCTTATCAAAAGTATTTTCACTCAGGAGAAATTAACTTTAAATTAGAAAACAGAGCTGAAGTCATTAAAAAGATTAAAAGTAAATACAAAGATGGTAAAAAGACACAAATAGATGGACTCAGAATAGACTATGACGACTTTTGGTTTTTAGTAAGGTTATCTAACACAGAGCCTGTTCTAAGATTAATCATTGAAGCCAAAACAAAAGCACTCTTAGACCAAAAGAAAAAAGAATTAGAGGGCCTTATAACCCCATTTTCTTCCTAACCTCTAACATTGTTTTCTCAGCTTGAACTCTTGCTTTTTGCGCCCCTTTATTTAAAAGCTTCCATATATATTCCTTATCTTCAATATATTTCTCTTTATTCTTCTTAAACTCTCCTAATCTCAAAATAAGAAGTTCTGCCAAGTCTTCTTTAAACCTAGCATAATTTTTATGCTCATAATCTTTCTCAATATCAGCTATACTTTTATTTGAAAAAGCTGAATAAATAGCGAGTAAATTAGAGATTCCTTTTTTGTTCTCAGTATCAAATCTGATTATAGATTCTTCATCAGTCTTTGCTGACATTATTTTCTTTCTTATACTTTCTTTCTCTTCAAACAAAGTAATACACCCTTTTTGATCATCAGTTTTAGACATTTTTAAAGCTGGATTTTTCAAAGACATAATCTTTTCAGAAGACTTAAAAGCAAGCTCTTTAGGAATAGGAAAAGTTTCTCCAAATTGCTTATTAAATCTTATCGCTGTATTTCTTGTAAACTCTATATGTTGTTTTTGATCTTTTCCAACAGGTACTTTGTCTGTTTTATAAAGTAAAATATCTGCTGCCATTAAAATAGGGTAGTTTAAAAGCCCAGCATTAACATATTCCTTATGCCTTTTAGACTTATCTTTAAACTGAGTCATTCTTAAAAGTTCCCCCAAAGGAATAATCGTTCCCAAAAGCCACGCTAATTCAGTATGCTCTTTAACCTGAGACTGCACAAAAAACGCACATTTCTCAGGATTTATTCCTAATGCCAAATAGGAAACAGCAAGGTCAAGCACTTTATCTTGTAGAATCTTCGCATCATACGGGGTCGTGATCGCATGCAAATCTGCAATGCAAAAGTAACAATCATTATTTTCTTGCAACTCAGTCCATGTTTTTATGGAGCCTAAATAATTTCCAATATGGATTTCTCCTGTTGGACGAACAGCACTAAATATTTTCATACTTCAATTATTACTGGTAATACCATTGGTCTTCTTTGTGTTTTTTGAAATAAAAATTCTCCAATATCATCCCTTATTTTATCTTTCATATAAGTCCAGTTTACAATCTTTGAAGAGCCTGTAGCAGATTCAATTGTTTTTACCACTTTCTTTCTTGTTTCTTTCAGCAAGTCTTGTGACTCTTTTAAATAAACAAACCCTCTTGAAATAATATCAGGAGAAGTTTGCACTTTTCCTGTTTTCCTATTTACAATTGCAATCACTACAAATATACCATCTTCAGCAAGCACTTGTCTGTCTCTTAAAACAACCTCACCAACATCTCCAATTCCAAGTCCATCCACCATCACATAGTTTGCAGGTACCTCTTTTTTATCAATATAGGCTTTATTCTTTTGAAGATTTATAATATTTCCATTATCAATTACAAGAATATTTGATTTAGGTAAACCACATTCTTCAGCTAATCTAGCATTTTGAACAAGCATTGAATACTGCCCATGCACAGGCATAAAAAATTTAGGTTTCATGATGTTTATCATTTCCTTTAATTCCTCTTGCTTTGCATGTCCTCCCGCATGAATATCCATCATTCCATAATGATATATAATCGCATTTTGTCTTAATAGATCATCTTTCAAAGCTTGTACTGCTCTTTCAT
>JBAYXY010000036.1:0-4647 GCA_041673285.1 Minisyncoccota bacterium | reverse complement strand
AATAAACCATCAATATTCAAAATCTTTTGAATTTGAAAGTGATTTTAGGAAATATGTAAAAAAGTTTCTAATAGATGGTATTGAATACTTTAGTTTTTTAAGACCATTATACGAAATTCAAATCGCCAAACTCTTTTCAAATTATGAAAATTACTATAACATCTTCTTAAGTTGCAATGAGGCCAATAAAACCTATTCAGGAACAAAAGAAAAATCATCTGCATGGTGTTCAGAATGTTCAAAATGTTTATTTGTTTTTACAATACTCTATCCATTTATAGAAGAAAAAAAACTATTTAAAATATTTAAAAAAAACCTTTTTGAAGATAAAAAACTTAAACCTATCATGCTTCAACTAATTAAAAACAAACCTTTTGAATGCGTGGGTACTAAAGAAGAATCTCTTTTAGCATTTTATTTAAGTTTTGAAAAAGCTAAAGAGAAAAATTACTATCTTTTAGACTACTTAAATAAGAACAATTACTTTAAAAATATAAAACCTAAAAAATTTTTAAATAATTTTAGCAAAAAACATCATCTACCTAAAAAATTTGAAACTATATTAAAAAATGAAATTACAGGAATTAAAAAATAAAAAAATAATCATTGTTGGATTCCAAAAAGAAGGAAAGAACACCTACAAAACTTTAAAAAAACTTTTTCCTAAAAAACCTATTGCTTTGGCTGATCTTAAAAAAATAAAAGCTGAAGAAAAAGAAATTTACACAGGAGAAGATTATTTAAATCACCTAAAAAACTACGACATCATCATCAAAACCCCAGGCATTCCTTTTAAAGAAATTAAAAAATATTCAGGAAATGCTAAAATAACTTCTCAAACAGAACTTTTTTTAAAAAATGCAAAAGGAAAAGTTATTGGAATAACAGGAACAAAAGGAAAAAGCACTACCTCAACTCTAATTCACAAAATATTAAAAGACCATTTTAGAAATGTTAAATTAGTAGGGAATATTGGAAAGCCCTGCTTATCCTATCTTTTAACAGAAAAGCCAAAAGATATTTTTGTTTTTGAAATGTCATGTCATCAATTAGATCACATTTCAAAAAGTCCACACATTGCTGTTTTTTTGAATATTTATAAAGAGCATTTAGATTATTACAAAACTTTTTTAAAGTATTTTAATGCAAAGAAAAACATCACAAAATTTCAAAGCAAAAATGATTTCTTTGTTTTTAATCCTAAATTTGAGGAAATAAAAAGCATTAAAACAAAAGCTCATAAAATTCCTTTCAAAGAATCATTCTCAAAAGAAAACATACATAAAGATGTTATTTCAGCAGGAATAGCAGTTTCTAAAATCTTTGGGTTGACTGAAAAAGAAATTAAGAATAGTATTAAAAATTTTAAAACCCTCGATTCAAGAATAGAATACCTAGGAAACTTTCATGGAATTGATTTTTATAACGACTCACTTGCCACAATTGAAGAGGCAACAATCTTTGCACTAAACCAACTCAAAAATGTAGATACTTTAATCTTAGGAGGACTAGATAGGGGAGCAAGCTTTGAGAAACTAACAAACGAAATTAAAAAAAGGAAAATCAAAAACATTATATTATTTCCAAACACTGATAAAAAAATCTACAAAGCCTTGAAAAATGAAAAAATTAATTTCTTTTTTACAGACAAAATGAGAGAAGCAGTTTTATTTGCAAAGCAAAATACCAAAAAAGGAACTAAATGTCTCTTATCTCCTGCTGCACCAAGTTACAATCTTTTTAAAAATTACAAGGACAGAGCTAATCAATTTAAAAAATACTTATGAAAAAAAGCACTCCTTTACTAATATGCTCTTTTCTCCTTATCATCATTGGCATCATTACTATTGCAACAGCATCAGCACCTTTTGCAATTAATAAAGGATTGTCATCTAACTACTATTTAATTCATCAATTGCTCTATGGATTTTTACCAGGAATAATATTAGGTTTGGTTGCATTCTTTACCCCTTTAAAGTTTTTAAAAAAATTAGCTTTCCCACTTTTTGTTTTCTCTATCCTTTTAATGCTTGCCGTCTTTATACCAGGCATTGGAATTTGTGAAAAAGGAGCTTGTAGATGGATTAACGCTCCAAGCTTTACCTTTCAACCCTCAGAGCTTTTAAAGCTAACCACCATTATTTATTTAAGTGCTTTTTTCAGTAATGAAAAAAGAAAAAAATACCTTCTTAACTTTATCATCACTTTAGGAATAGTCTGTCTTGCCTTTTTCCTTCAAAAAGATTTAAGTACTTGTATTATTGTCGGCATCTGTGCTCTTACTATATTCTTTTGCGCAAACACAAAAAAAAGAGAAACTCTCCTCGTCTCTATTTTAGGAATTGTATTTTCCATATTCTGTATTCTCGTTACTCCTTTTAGAATGGAAAGAATAAATAGCTTATTCAATGCTTCAACTGCTGATAAATACCACAAAATGCAATTAGAAATCTCTATTGGATCAGGCGGTTTAAATGGTTCAGGACTTGGGTTGAGTGCCCAAAAGTTTGGCCATGTCCCAGAAGCAATGTCTGATTCTATATTTGCAATTTATGCAGAAGAACTAGGCTTTATAGGCTGTGCCTTCCTTATAATCATTTTTATGTCCTTTGTTTTTTCCTCTTTTAAAATAGCAAAAAAAGCAGAACCATTTGGAAAACTTTTAGCAATTGGACTAACAACATGGATTATCGTGCAAGCTTCAATTAATATTCTTGCCATGTCTGGACTCTTGCCAATCTCAGGAATACCTTTGCCATTTTTAAGCTATGGAGGAACACACATTATTTTTGAACTAATAGCACTTGGTCTGATTTTGAATGTATCAAAAACTATTAACAATAAGTAAATTTTAAGATATACTGTAAACATGAAAATAATATTAGCAGGAGGCGGAACAGGGGGACATACTTTTCCCCTAATCGCTGTTTTAAGAGAAATAAAAAAACAATCTCTAAATGTAATTAACTTCCTATACTTAGGACCAAAGGACGCTTTTTCTGAAAGTCTTTTTCTAAAAGAAGGCATTAAAATTAGCTTTTGCTCGGCTGGAAAAATTAGAAGATATTCTGGAATCTCTACTTTCTTTGAAAACATAAAAGATATTTTCTTTGTAATTCCACTTGGAATATTACAAGCATTCATTAAAATATTTTTTTATGCTCCTGACCTTATCTTTAGTAAGGGTGGCTATGGATCATTACCTGTTGTCATTGCAGGTACGCTTTTAAGAGTACCCATTGTGATGCACGAATCAGATACTATCCCAGGACAAGCAAATAGATTAATTTCCTCTTTTGCATTTAAAATATATGTTGCCTTTGATAAAAAAAATGTTTCATTTTTTCCTCTTAAAAAAATGGAGTCCGTTGGAAATCCAATCCGAGAAACAGTCCTAAATGGAAGTCCTGGTAAAGCAAAAGAATTATTAAAATTAAACTTTAAAAAACCAACCATTCTTGTTTTAGGAGGTTCGCAAGGGTCAGTCAGAATTAATGAATTAATTATTCAAATAGCTCCTCAAATGCTTAAACTCTTTGAAATTATTCATCAAACAGGAAATAAGGACTTTAGAAGAGTTAAAAAATACACATCAGCTTTAATCCCCAAAGAATTAAAATCCGATTACCATATTTATCCATTCTTAAACGAAAAAGAATTACAAAGTGCCTATACAGCATCTGATTTAATTGTAGCTAGAGCAGGAGCAGGAACTATTTTTGAAATAAGTGCCAATGGAAAACCAAGTATTTTAATTCCTCTTCCTGAATCAGCGCAAAACCATCAATTGAAAAATGCTTTAACCTATGCTAAATTAACAAAGTCTGCTATCGTTATTGAAGAAAAAAACTTAACTCCAAATTTTTTCTTAGGAGAAATAAAAAACATTTTTGAATTTAAAAATATTAAAGAAATGCAAAAAAACGCAAAAGAGTTTGGAAAAACTAACAGTGCAGAAATAATAGCAAAAGATATCATCAAATTTTTAGAAACATGATCAGAACAAGATTTGCACCATCACCAACAGGACCCTTGCATATAGGAGGTCTTAGAACAGCCCTTTTTAATTTTCTATTTGCAAAACAAAATAATGGAAAATTTCTTTTAAGAATAGAAGATACTGATAAAGAAAGATCAAAAAAAGAATGGGAAAAAGAAATATTTAATGCTCTGAAACAACTTGATCTTAACTGGGATAACGAAATAGAAAGACAAAGTGAAAGGGGGGAAGTATATAAAAAATATTTAGAAAAAATGTTAAAACAAGGTACTGCCTATTATTGTTTTTGCACAAAAGAAGAATTAGAAATAGAAAAAGAAGCTTTAAAAAAAAGAGGGAAAGCCCCTGTACATCAAGGAAAATATAGAAATTTAAAACTTGAAGAAGCTTTAAAAAAAGGAGGAAATCCTGTTATTAGATTTAAATGCCCTCAAAATAAAGAAATTATTTTTAATGATTTAATAAGGGGTAAAATTAAAATAAGCACAACTGACATTGGAGACTTTATCATTGCAAAAAACCTAGACACACCTTTATACAATTTTACTTGCGTTGTTGATGATTATGAAATGAAGATAACTCATATCATAAGAGGGGAGGAGCACATTCCAAACACTCCAAAACAAATACTTTTAGGAGAGGCATTA
>JBAYXY010000035.1:0-5105 GCA_041673285.1 Minisyncoccota bacterium | reverse complement strand
TTTTTTATAGATTAGGTTGTTAAAAACGACTTTTCATTATAATAGCATTGAAGGACCTTTTTGTGCAAGTTTAAGACTTGTCCAATACAAAACCGGCATGAAATAAAAACGCTTTCTAATACAAAATGAGCATGAAATGAATCATACTCATCTTGCAAAAGCGTGTAGATCAGAGCATTATTGTTGTATGATAAAAATAACAATGGATGATAAACACATCATAAGCATAGCTCAATTAAGAAAATTAAAAAAGGTCGATGACATATTTAAATTTAAAGTTAGAAATAAGAAGGAGAAGTATCAATGGATAAATAATGTCTTAACTCACTTTGGATATTTTCGTTTAAGAAAGAAAGATAAAGGAGTTGTGAGAAGCTACATTAGGATGATGACGGGGATGAAAGACTCTCAGTTATCAGTATTAATTAACAAAAAAAAGACTACAGGAGCTATTCTCTTATCCTTAAATAAGAAGCATACATTCAAAAGAAAGTTTTATCCTGTTGACATTGCTCTTTTGGTTAAAACAGATAACTTACATCAAAGACCAAGTGCTCCTTGTGTTAAAACAATTCTTGAAAGAGAGTATAGAATACATGGAAAAGAAGCGTATGGAAACATTAGTACAATCTCCCCTGCACACATATACAATTTAAGAAAGACAAGACAATACTTGTCACACTCTAAAACCTTTACAAAAACATGTGCAGTTTCAGTGAAAATAGGAGAAAGAAGAAAGCCTAACCCCTATGGAAGACCTGGGTATTTAAGGATAGATTCTGTGCATCAGGGAGACTTAGATAAAGAAAAAGGAGTTTATCATATTAATATGGTAGATGAGGTCACGCAATTTGAAATGATCGGAACAGTTGAGAGAATATCAGAGAAATACATGTTACCACTTGTGCAAGACCTTCTTGAACAATACCCTTTTACTATTCTTAACTTTCATTCTGATAATGGTTCAGAGTATATTAATAGGGTGATTGCTGATCTCTTAAATAGGCTCTTGATTAAACAAACTAAATCAAGATCTAGGCATACAACTGACAATGCATTAGTGGAAGGAAAGAATGGAAGTGTTGTTAGAAAACATATGGGATACATTCACATATCAAGGGGGTTTGCAAAAGATATTAATGCTTTTTGCAGAAACTATTTGAATACTTATCTTAATTACCATCATCCTTGTGGCTTTGCTACGATATATGTTGATAAGAAAGGTAAAGAAAGGAAGAAATATGATACGTATATGACGCCGTATGATAAATTCAAGTCTCTTCCTAATTGTGAACAATATTTAAAGCCAGGAATCACGCTTGAAATGTTAGACAAGATAGCTTATGCTAAAAGCGACAACGATTTTGCAGAAGAAATGCAAAAAGCAAAGGGAGAATTATTTAAAAACTTTAAGCACGTACCTCAAGAAATGCTCACATTTACAACTTTCGTTTCATGCCATTTATTGGATTAGAAAATACTCTTTTACTTTTCTTTAAAGTATTTCTTTTTTAGCGAAAAGGAAACTGCTGCAACTGCAATCATAGCTAATCCAGCTAGAACAAGAGCGAAAGGCCATCCTAATCCTGTTGAAAAGTACTTAGATGTAATTTTAATAATATAGGCCATGAGAAAGATGGTGCCCCAGGTTAAAAAGGTTTTGCTTTTGACTGAGACGCTGCCAAAGATGGCACCAAAAACAATAATGGGGTAGATGTATTCCCAGAAGTTTTGGAAAAAACCAAGCAGGAAGATACTGCCAAGGATTCCAAAAATGCCAAAGCCGTAAAGAAAACCAGAAAGTTGGGCACGGTAGTTTTTTGAAAATTGATGAGCGAGGAAAATGTAGGCTGAGCCTACAATAATAATTTGATACAAGGGAAATTCATCAAAGTCTGGAAGAAGGTCATTTAAGACGAACCAGCTTGTAGAAGTGATAAAAAGGGATGTTCCGAAGAGAATAGCAAAAAGGGTAAGAATGTTTTTCTTTTGCAGAATTGATGTGAAAAGGAAGATTGTAAACAAGATAAAGGAGGTAATGGTGAGAATGCCTAGTTCAAGAACAATACCAGCAACATTAAAAGTGACGAGGATACCCGTGGGCATGACAAGGGCGGAGATGAGATAAAAGGCTGAGGAAACGGACTTTGTTCTTTTGTCTAAATCAAGAAGAAGTGCTGTGAAAAAGCTGGCAATTCCTGAACCTAAGGTGACTAATATTTTTGTGATAGAATCTAGCGAAGACCAGTTCTGAACAACGAGAATGATAATGCCTAGAAAGACAATTCCTCCGCCGATGTAGTAAAGGATCTTTTCTATTTTGTGATGCTCTAAAGCTTGTTTTTTTTCTGTCATATTTTTTTACTTTTTATCCAACCAAGAAAGCAGAAATTTTTAGGGGAACTTCCGTTTAATTCAAGGTTTAGTTTTTTACTAAGATGATTGCCTTTAATATAATAAGTTTTTTGGTCAGTAGTGCTGAAGAAGAATAGAAATACTCCATTCCCTTGGCTTCCCTGAACGACCTCAAATCCATCTGCTGATTTAATATTAGGATCAATGTTAAGCATTCTTGTTTCTTGAAAATAAATTTCTGAGCTTTTGTTTTTTTTAGTATCGAAAAGATACAGTTTCAGCTTTTTATCCTCTTCCCCTTCCTTTTTTATTAGTGTTCCATTACTTACTAAATACTTCTCTTTACAGCTATAGCGACTGTCTCCACCAGTAGCATAAATAAAATCATACTTAGGTTTAGTAAAAACGGTGGGAAGAAAAATACTAAGCACAACAAGAACGATCATGATAATGGGAATAGCTACACCCAGAATTAAAGTTAAGTTTTCTTTAATAAAATTCATATTCTTTTTATATAAATGATTATAGCATAGATGATAGAATAAATACACAAGAGCTTGAAATCAACTTTAAAAATTGCTATATAGTAAATAAGTCCTCGTAGTTTAATGGATAAAACAAGAGACTCCTAAGCTCTAGATGTAGGTTCGATTCCTACCGAGGACACGGGCTCATGGCTCAATTGGTAGAGCAGTCCCATGGCATGGGGAAGGTTGTGGGTTCAAGTCCCACTGAGTCCACCTAAAAAACACTGCAATTCTTTTGCATTTTATATTTTTTAATAGGTTGATTATTAAAGAATAAGAATTTCTAAAGGAATTTCAGCAACTTGAAGTGTATCTTGAAGGACTCTTATCTTATAGACACCTGAGCCTCTTAGCAAGAACTTATCAAATTTGATGTTGGTTCTGATTCTTTTTTTTCTTTTAGGAAGCGTAAAGCTAAAATGGAATTCATTTAATTTATTATTTCTCGGGCAATAGAATTCTATAAGGACATTTGTTTCTTTGTCACATTCTTCTTCATCTTCTGCATACCATAAGGAAACAAAGTTGTATAAGTAAGGAAGTTCTCTTTCGTTTTCTAAAAACTCTTTTTTGATTTTTATTTCTTCCAAAAGGTCAACAATGGTAGCATTGTTTGTTTGTTCATCTATAATCAACCTTGAACAAATTATTGACCATAAATGTTTCATATCTTAATTATATCATAGATTACAAAAAGACGCTAGAATAGCGTCCTTTTTCATAGTGTAAATAATAAATAAATATTATCTTACAGCGTCTTTTAAGCTTTTTCCTGCTTTGAATTTTGGAATTTTCATTGCAGGGATTTTTAAAGCTTCCCCAGTTCTAGGATTTCTTCCTGTTCTAGCAGCTCTTTTGGAAACTCTAAAAGTTCCAAAACCTGTAATTGTTACTTGACCTCCTTTTGATAAGGTTACAGTAATTTCATCAAGGATTGCATTTAAAGCGTCTGTTGCAACTCTTTTTGAAACAGCTGTTTTTTTAACAATTGCGTCTGCTAAAGCAGTTTTTGAAATAGCTTTTGCCATATGTTTTTTTATTTAATTATTAATTACGACCTTTTATGCTTTTATCTCGCATATTCAATTATTCTTGTTTCCCTAATCACATTCACTTTAATCTCTCCTGGGAATCTTAACTCGTCTTGTATTTTAGAGGCAATGTTTTTTGCTAATTTCTGCGCCTTGTAATCATCAATCTTGTCTGTTTTAACAAAAACTCTAATCTCTCTTCCTCCTTGCAAGGCATATGCTTTTTCAATGCCCTCAAAAGAGAGTGCGATATCTTCTAAATCTCCTAATCTTTTTAAATAGTTTTCAAGGGTGTCTTTTCTTGCTCCTGGCCTTGCTCCTGAAATCTGATCTGCTATTTGAACGATTTTTGCTTCAATGCTTTCATAGGGATATTCTTCGTGATGAGACTTAACAGCGGAGATGATCTCTTTTTTAATGTTAAACTTTTCTAAAATCTTAGCGCCAATATCTGTATGAGATCCCTCTACCTGATAGTCTAATGCTTTTCCAATGTCATGTAAAAGGCCTGCTTTTTTGCATAAGTTAACATCGAGGTTAAGTTCTCTTGCAATTTGGGCTGACAAGAGAGAAACTTCTACTGAATGCCATAAAACATTTTGTCCATAACTTGTTCTGAATTGTAATCTTCCTAAGACTTTAATGAGCTTCTCGTCTAAGTCGAGAACTCCTGCTTCATAAACTGCTCTTTCTCCAGCAGTTTTAATCTTTTTTGAAAGAAGTGCTTGTGCTTTTTCATGCTCTGCTTCAATTCTTGCGGGTTGCACTCTTCCATCTTTAATTAAGGCTTCTAAGGTGATTTTTGCCATTTCTCTTCTAATGGGGTTAAAGCAAGAGATCATGACTGAGCCTGGAGTTTCGTCTACTATTAAGTCTACACCAGTAACCTTTTCAAAGGCTCGAATGTTTCTTCCCTCTTTTCCAATGATTCTACCTTTAATTTCATCGTTTGCAATGGCAATGGTGCTTGTGGTGATTTCTGTTGCATGAGAGATGGCATAACCTTGCATGGCATTTGCTAAAATCTCTTTTGCTTTAATTTCGTATTGATCAACTCCTCTTTGTTCTAGTTTTCTTATTCTGTCTGCTAAATCTGCTGAATACTCTTTCTCTATTTTTTCTGTTAATTTTTGAAGGGCTTCTTCTTTTTTTAAATTTGCTATTTTTTCAAGGGCTTTGACTTCTCTTTCTT
>JBAYXY010000034.1:0-5210 GCA_041673285.1 Minisyncoccota bacterium | reverse complement strand
CCTACAGGGGTATCGTCGTTATCGGAGGCGAAAAGTTTTCGATCACAGAGAGGGGGACGGTTGTCGTCCCCCCAAAGACCATCGCGGTACGCCAAATGGAAACTGAGCGCCAAGTGGCGCCCAACCGTCTTTGGATTAAGACGGCGAAATCGGGGGAGGAGATGGCGTACCCCGAAGAGTGGGTACTCATCGCCGATGGGGATCAGAAGGAATTTCTGATCGGGGATGGGCAAGATGCAGAAAAGCGTCTTGTCCGCAATAGGGGAGGAGTGATAGAAATCACTCCACCCAGAAATCGAAGTTAAAAATAGAGGCACTTCGTTAAAAAAGCCTCTTTTTTTTATTCAAAAAACAAATCTCCACCCTTGACAAAGTGCTAATTCTATACTATAAAGAACTTGTTCTTTGAAATGGACAACTATCAAAATGGAGGAAAGACATGATGGAAATTATGGTTTTGCAGGAAGGAAGTCTTAGAGATCTTCCTCTTTCGTCAACGATAGAAAACATTGACGAGCTTGTTTCTTCAATTGAAACAATAATACAGAGACTTCCCCCTGTCGTCGATGAAGCGGGGAATGAATACCCCCGTTGTATTGTAGTTTGGACAGGGCTTCCCCAGTCTGAACTAATTGCCGCTGCGATAACAGCAGGAGTTGCGGGAAGTATTTCCCACGACGGAATCTGGTTAGTACACGAGGGAGAAATCTCTCACAAGAAAATGGTTGAGTTCTTGTTCAGCTTAACAAAAATCCCAAGGCCACCCAAGAAGGGATTATTCAATATCTCTTTGGGGGATTGGGAGGAGGATGATGTTTTAGAAGAGATCCTCAACATTGAAAAAAGCGAAGCATCAGGAGACACTTCGTGAAAAAAGTCTCCTTTTTTTTATCCAAAAAAAACAAATCTACCCCCTTTTGTTTTTATCCCCTTTATGATATTATAAAACCAATGAAAAAAAGAATCCTTAAATTAACAATTCTTTTTGTTTTCTTTGCAAATTTTGCCTTTGCAACTATTGGGGAGGAAAAGGTTTTTTACATTGACCCAAGCTTTGCTGAGAACTCATCAAACTACACTCTAAAAGCAGAGCACATTTTAAGCAAAAACGGACTAGATGTCTATATCGACAGTGCATTTTGGAATAAAAAAACAAACCAAGAGCAGGAAAAAGCAAAACAAGACTTAGAAGGAATCTCTCAAAGATTCAAAGAAAATCAAAGCAAAATAGTTTCCCTTTTTGGAAGAGAAGCCTCTCCAGGAATTGACAAAAATCCAAACATTGTCATGCTTTTACATCCTTTAAAAAATGATGCAAAAGGCTATATCAGAGTCATTGACAAATACGAAAAAATAGTGGCCCCTTTCTCAAATGAAAGCGAAATTGTTTACCTTGACGCAACAAAACTAGATAGCCCCTTTTTTGATTCTTTTTTAATTCATGAATACACACATTTAGTCTTTTTAAATCAAAAAACATCAAACACTGCTTTGCTAGAAGAAAATACATGGCTAACTGAACTCTATTCAGAATATGCAGCTACAATCATTCAAGATGTTAATACCTATGGCTATTTTGATCAAAGAATCAGAGACTTTTTTAAAGATCCTAGCGTTTCCCTTACCTATTGGGACGGCAGTGTTTACGATTATGCAATCATCACCTTATTCTCCCACTATCTTGCAGACAATTACGGAAAAGAAGTTTTAAAAGAGTCCATGAAGTCAGAAAAGGTAGGCATAGAAAGCATTGACCACGCCTTAAAAAAAAGAGGCTTTGAAGAAGACTTTGAAGATGTGTTTAGTAACTTTGTCGTTGCTCTTGTAATCAATGATTGCACTTCAAATGACAAATATTGCTTTAAAAATGAAAAGCTTAAAAACTTTACCATTCTTCCGTTTTCTAACTTTCTTCCATTCTCAGGAAACGCTATTATCTCCATAGGCCAAAACATTAACAATTGGTCAGCACAATGGCAAAAGTTCTCAGGAGGCATTGGAGAGCTAGAGATCACTTTTAAAGGAGAAAAAGACGTTCATATTAAAGCCAAATACATCGCAAAAACAAAAACAGGAAAAAACATTGTTGGAGATTTAGAATTAAACGAAAACAACGAAGGAAAAGTCGTTGTTCCTAAAATGGATGAAAGCTATGATTCCATTATTATTATCCCTATCATGGCAGACAAAGCTTTTGAAAAGAACACAGGAAAGAGATGGAGTTATGAAATGCAAGCAAGAATTAAAGACACAGAAAAACAAGAAAGCCCAATTGATAAAACATTTGAAGATGTGTTTGACTTAAACAAGCCACTTTCAGAAATGTCAAAAAGAGAACTTCTCATTTTAATCATTAAGATTCTCTTGTATAAACAAGGTTATAATATCTAATCCGCACGAATCTGCGGATTTTTAATAAAGAATGCTTTAAGCATCAGAGATAAAAAAATGAAAATATGAATAAGAAAACCAAAAAAGTACTAATCATTATTTTTAGCATAATAGCAGTAATACTATTATTTCAATTAGCTCATAATGCCTATATGGACTACACCTTTGTAGAAAGAATGGGATACTATGACTTTGAAAAATCCAAATTCAAAGAAACTATTGTAAACGGCAACAAAATCATTGAAGAGAAAAAGCTTGGACTTAAAATGACAATTCCTAAGGGTTGGGAGTATGATGGAAAGCTAGGCATGGGCACACTTTTATTGAAAGATCCTAAAATTAACGTGGAAAGTCCACTAAGAGATTTCAAGGAGTGGAGTCAGGGTTGTGGAATTGGTATAGCAGTAGAAAATGATGGCCGATACAGTGATGGTACTTCTTTTTTTGACGACGAAATAAATAAAATAGAAAACATTAAAAAGCATGAAAGCTATTGCAATTATCACGAGTGCGAGATTATAAATATTAACGAAAAAGAGATTTTAAAAGAAGTTTTAAGGTTTGATCATGGGGAAGAAGGCTACCTTGACCATGTTTTTATAACTATCTTAGATCATGAAAGAAGGAAAGCTTTAAAAATGAATACGGCGGTATCACCCAAAGTTCCTGAATGCCAAGAGCATCTTGATAACTTTCTTAATAGTTTAGAAATAAATTAACTGATATGTATAAAAAAATCTTTCTCACACTTACAATCCTAATCACATTTTTAGGGGGAACTTTTGTTCTTGCAAGCGAACTAGAAAGCGTGGAAGAAAATGTAGAAAACATTCAAAACTACGTAGCTTTAAGTAATGACGTTACAGAAAGTATATTTCAAAAAAATATAAAAATTATTTCTGAAAAATGGCAAGATGATACAATTAGTCTTCAAGGGAAATATAAAGACCCCTTAATAGTTCTTACAATGCTTTCATCAAAGAAGACTTTAAAGTTTTTTTTCATAGAGCTTCCAATAAAAATTGCATACACAGTTGGAAAAGAAATAATCTCTTTAGGAAAAATAATTATGGCATCAGACATGTCAGAGATTGTTAGTAAAATTGAAAAAACTACAGTTGATAAAGCCATTGATTATATTAAAAGCGAATTGTTCAAAAATGAAATTAAAGTTGGATCAGGTTCTTTAATTTTAGACTATACAAGCAATAGAGGGGAGAAATCAAACTTTAAAATCAATTATATTATCACGCAAAAGGAATATTCTGATGAAGCTGGTAAAAAATACAAAACAGCAATTAGATTTTATTCTCCTTATGAAATTAATGTTCCTAAAAATGATTTTTGGGGAAATTGGATGATGGCCTACGAATCCCAAGACAAAATCAACCCTTTCACAGTAACCATCGAGGGCGAAATGGAATACAAAATGTTTAACTACACGTGGATCAATACACCTGAAATCACTGTTGAATACCCCGAATTTGTTCCTGACTTCAACTTTCAAAACCCTTCATTCTGGGAAAAATACGTTCTAAACCCCTTAAAAGACGCCTTTAAAAGCATCCAAAACCTATTCAACTTTGGTGAAGCAAGCATTGCCAGTACTTTCTCAAACGAAGACTGGGAGATTATAGAAAAAAGCGAAGATTTAGAAGAAATCATGGAAGAAATCATTGAAATTGAAGAAGAAGTAAGAGAAACCATCAAAGAAACCCAAAGAATAGTACAAACAGAGGAAGAATTCAAAAACACAGTAGAAGAGCTAAACAAAGAAAACAAAAAAGAGTCCTTTTTTAAAGAAGACATGACAGAAGAAGAAAGAAAGGAGCTTCTCTACGCCCTCTATAAAGAGCTTTTAAGAAGACAAGGAGCGTTAAATACTGAAATAGAAGAACAGAAAAAAGAAGAAAAACAAGAAAATGGTTTCTGTTCTCAGCTAAACCTAACTACCCCAACCCAAAACAGCCTTATCATCAACGAAGTCATGTGGATGGGAAGCAGTGAAAATGCAAACCACGAATGGATTGAGCTCTATAACCTAACAAGTGAAGACATTCTTTTAAAAGATTTTCAATTACTAGATAAAGACCAGCAAATCAAAATTGTTTT
This sequence comes from Minisyncoccota bacterium, assembly GCA_041673285.1. GTDB lineage: Bacteria > Patescibacteriota > Minisyncoccia > Minisyncoccales > Minisyncoccaceae > JAAZMU01. Next base: position 707 of record JBAYXY010000034.1, on the reverse strand, counting down.
TGACGAAAACGACAGCATCAAAGCAAACTCTTTCTTCTTACTTAAAAGAGAGATTGAAGGAAACCTCCCTCATATTCAAGAAAACAAACTCTATAAAGGAGTCTTAAACAATTCAGACGAAACCCTAAGACTTTTCAACAACACCTGTGTTCTTTTAGACGAAGTCATTGCAGACCCTGATTGGCCTGCAGGAGACAACAAAAGCAAAAAGTCCATGGAAAGAGCAAAGGATTTTACTTGGCACACTTATGAAGGAGACTCCTTTGGAACTCCTTTAAAGGAAAACTCAGAAGAAAAGACAAAAGAAGAGGAAAAGCAAGAAACCAAAACTGAAACTAGCACAGGTGGAAGCTCAGCTCCTAAAATAGCGTACTGTAAGCAAGAAAACTTAACTGCCCCAACCCAAAACAACATCATCATCAACGAAGTTATGTGGATGGGAAGCAGTGAAAATGCAAACCACGAATGGATTGAGCTCTATAACCTAACAAATGAAGACATTCTTTTAAAAGATTACCAACTCCTCAATAAAAGCAATCTCAAAGTTGTTTTTGACGAAAACGACATTATCAAAGCTAACTCCTTTTTCTTGCTCAAAAGGAAGATTGATGGAAATCTCCCTCACATTGAATGCAAAACCTACACGGGGGCCTTAAGCAACACAAACGAAACTTTAAGACTTTTCAATAGCACTTGTGTTCTTTTAG
>JBAYXY010000033.1:0-5217 GCA_041673285.1 Minisyncoccota bacterium | reverse complement strand
TCTTGTAATGGCAATTAAAGATTTTAGGGTTTTGGGAAAAGAAGGGGGAGGAATTACACAGCATGTTGGTGCATATCAGATTGAGTATAATAAGGAGAAAATTACTTTTATTGATACACCAGGGCATGAATCATTTTCAGGAATAAGGTCAAGAGGGATTAGGGTGGCTGACATTGCAATTCTTGTTATTGATGCATGTGAGGGAATTAAAAAGCAAACAAAAGAAGCAATCTCTCAAATTAAAGAGTCAGGTTTACCTTTAATAGTTGCTTTGAATAAGATGGATAAGAATTGTGCTAATCCAGAGAAAGTAAAGCAAGAGCTTTTAGAAGAAGATATTTTTGTGGAATCTTTGGGAGGCAAGATTCCATCTGTGAATGTGTCGGCAAAGACAAAAGAGGGGATAGATGATTTACTGGAAATGATTTTACTTTTAGCAGAAGTTGAGGATTTGAAGGGGGACTTTGAAAAAAAAGGAGAGGGAGTTGTGATTGAATCAAGACTTGATGCAAGAAAGGGAGGGACAGCGACGGTGATTGTGATTGATGGGAAGATAAAGGCAGGTGATTATATAGGAACAGACTCTACATTTGGAAAGATAAAAATATTAGAGAGTTTTGATTTTAAGACTATTGAATCTGCTGATCCATCTTCTCCTGTTTTAATAAGTGGATTTGATAAAGTTCCTTTGGTTTCAGAAGTGATTAAAGTTTATGATTCGCTTTCTTTAGCAAAGGAGAATATTAAAACAAAAAAGAACCTTATTCAAAAGGGTTTAATAGATAAAGGGGATAAAGTTTTGAATTTAATTATTAAGGCAGATGTAATTGGTTCCTTAGAGGGGATTTTAGAGCTTTTGAAAAATATTCCACAAGATAAAGTGAGCATAAATATTTTAAAGGCAGAAATTGGAGATATAAATGAAAAGGATGTTAAAATGGCAAGAACTTCGGATGCAGAATTAATCTCTTTTGGAGTGAAAACAGATAAAATAGCAGAGAGTATAATTCAAAACACAAAGATGAATGTGCATTACTTTAACATAATTTATGATCTTGCTAAAAAAGTAAGGGAGTTGATGGATGCATTACTTGTAGTTCAAAAACAAAGAATAGATGTTGGGGAGTTAGATGTGCTTGCAATATTTAGAACAGAAAAAAGTAAACAAATAGTGGGAGGAAAGGTTATTTTTGGGAAAATAGAAAGGGGATTAAAGGTAGAAATTTTTAGAGATAACGAAAAGATTGGAGAAGGAAAAGTGACACAACTTGAAGCAGCCAAGAAAAAAGTGAATGTAGTACATAAAGATAACGAGGCAGGAATGGTTTATGAGGGAAAAGAAAAAATACAAGAAGGTGATATATTGCGTTTTTTTAAAGAGGAATTTGTAAAGCCAACAATAGATGTATAAAAAAGAAAAGCTGAATAATTTAATTAAAAAAGAGCTTAATCAAATTATTTTGAAAGAATTTGATTTAGATTTAGATGTTGTTATTACAATAACAAGAGTTTCTGTCTCAGAAAATGGTTTTTCTGCAAAAGTGTTTGTTTCAGTAATTCCTTTGTCTAAAAAAGAAGAAATATTAAAGCTTTTAAAAAAGAGAATATTTTTTATTCAGCAAAAATTAAATCATAGATTAAGAATAAGGCCTGTTCCTAGAATAGAGTTTGTAGAAGAAAAAGAAACAGAAAAGGCAATGAGAGTAGAAGAAATCTTAGAAAAGATAAAAAAAGATCTAGAAAAAAAAGAATAATTATGTTACTATGCTTGTGTTTAATGGCGTGGTAGCCAAGTGGTAAGGCAGAGGTCTGCAAAACCTTTATCAGCAGTTCGATTCTGCTCCACGCCTCATAGATGCCGCGGTGCTGGAATTGGTAGACAGGACGGACTTAAAATCCGTTGTCAGCAATGACGTGTGGGTTCAAGTCCCACTCGCGGCACAGATGATTAAAAAAACATTTGATAAAAAGGAGTCTTTTTTTGTTCTTTTATTTATAGCTGTTTTTTCTTTAATAATTGTTTGTTTTTCTTTTTCTAAAATGAATGAAGTAAGGGATATGAATCTTGAAGCAGTTTTAGTGAAGCTAAATGCAAATATTGTAGAATATTATGTTTTAAATAATGTTTTTCCAGAGGAAGATTTGTGCAATATTAAAGATAATTGTTTTAACTTAAAAAGCAAAGTAAAATTTTTTACAAATAAAGACATTTATTATGCGTCTAATAAAAAGAACTATATATTATATAGTTCTAGTTTTAAAAAGAAAAATATTTATTTTGTAATTGATGCTGATTTTACGTTAAGAAAATCTTTAGAAATTCCTACTCTATAATTTCAATATGTGCTTTTTTTACACCAAAGTTTAATGCATCTTCTCTTGTAGGAAACCAAATGTCTAAATTGTATCCGCTTTTTCTGAAATGCATTCGATCTTCTACTACAAATTCTTTATTTCCGTATAATTCAGGGATTCTAACTTTTGTACCAAAGGGTAAAAGATTATTGGCAACGATTCCATCTTCTACATGTTTCATAGAGGCTGTAATAAATGGCGTTGAATCAGTTTGGTCTTCAGTTGAGGAATATCCAGTTAAAAGCATATAGTAAGTTTTAAGAGGTTTTTTAATGGTGTTGTAATCAAGTCCAAAATTTCCGATGATGGTATTATTTTCTATTAAGATTGGATTTTCAACTTCTTTGATTTGTTCTTGTCCCTTTATTTCTCTTCCTAAAGGAATGAGGGTCAAAGAAAAAAGGATTAAAAAGAAAAATATGTTTATTAGTTTTTTTATGTCCGACATATATTAATTTTAAAAATAAAAGCCCTTTTGAAGGGATGATGTTATTATGACTAAAAAAAAGTAAAATTGTCAAGGGTAGCCCTTGATTATGTGTTTTTTTTATGCTATAAGAGTGGTATGCAAAACGAGACATTATTACAAAAATTAAACGAAGCGGTAAAAATACCAAGACCTGGTGATATTATAGATGGTACTATTTTAGCAATTGAGAACTTATGTATTTATTTGGACATAGGTCCATCCAAAACAGGTATAATTTATGGTGCTGAATATCAAGGAGCGAGAAATATTTTAAGGAATTTAAAATTAGGCGATTCGATTTCAGTTAAGGTTGTTGCAGTTGAGAACGAGGATGGCTTTATTGAGTTATCTCTTAAAGAGGCTGCGAGAGAGCTTGCTTTTAAAAAGATAAGGGATGTAAAAGAGGCAAAGGAGTCTTTTGTAGTTAAAATTGAAAAAGTAAATAAGGGTGGGCTTTTAACTGAACTTTTAGGATTTCCTGCATTTTTGCCAACATCACAATTATCTTCTACGAATTATCCAAGAGTACCTGAGGGGGATAAGGTTAAAATATTAAGAAAGTTACAATCTTTTATTGGAAAAGATTTTGAGGTGAAGGTTTTAGATTTTGATGAAAAGGAAGGACAAATAATATTGACTGAGGATTCAAAAGATTCTCAAGAGATAAAAGATTTGCATACAAAGCTTAAGGTGGGAGATATTCTTAAAGGAACGATATCTGGAATTGTTAACTTTGGTGTTTTTATGAAAATTAAAATAGATGATAATGAGATTGAGGGACTAGTTCACATATCTGAGCTAGATTGGCAGTTAATTGAAGATCCTTCTGAGATTGTTCAAATAGGAGAGGAAGTTGAAGCTAAAGTGATAGATATTTCTCAAGGAAGAATATCACTTTCAATAAAACAATTAAAAGAAGATCCATGGAAGAGTTTGGATTACAAAGTAGGTGATCTTATTAAAGGAGAGATCTTAAAGTTGAATCCATTTGGAGCTTTTGTTAAACTAATAAGGGATGAGAAAAAGGGTGAGGAATCAGTAATTCAAGGATTGATTCATGTTTCTGAATTTGGTACTGAGAAAAGAATGCAAGCTGAGCTTGAAATGAATAAAGAATATGATTTTAAGATTTTAAGTTTTCAGCCTGAAAGACATTGGATGTCCCTTAAACTTATAAAAAAATAATAGTATTCTCTTATGAAAAAAAGAAACCCCTTTATGAAGGGACTCATTAAAAATATATTTTTTGTTGTTTTAATATTTGTTTTACTTTGGGCTTTATTAGGTCAATCTGATTTTGATTTTTTGAATAAAGATAATGCTTTAGAGTCTTCTATTCCTAAGCTTGTTCAGCATATAAACAAGGGGGAGGTTTTAGAAATAGAAGTTTTTAAAAATAATATTACTGCTTATTTAAAAGATGATGTTAAACTTTTAGTTAAAAAAGAACCTGGAATAACTTTAACAGAAAATCTTTCTTATTTTGATATTAACGAAGAAAACTTTCAGGAAATTTCTTTTATTTACAAGGAAGATAATTCAGAATGGTTGATGCCTTTTCTTTTAATGGTGGTACTTCCTTTTGTTCTTCTTTTATTTTTCTTTTTCTTTTTTATTAAAAAAAGTAAGGGAGGAATCACGCAATCTTTTGACTTTGGAAAATCAAAGGCAAAAATGTTTTCTAGGAATTCTAAAGAAAAGAAAACGACATTTGCTAATGTTGCGGGTTTAAAGGAGGAAAAAGAGGAGCTTTCTGAAATCGTAGACTTTTTAAAGAATCCTCAAAAGTATTTAAAAATGGGAGCGAAAATACCAAAAGGAGTGCTTTTAGTGGGGCCTGCTGGATGTGGAAAAACTCTTTTAGCAAGAGCGGTTGCAGGTGAGAGTAAAGTCCCCTTTTTCTATATTTCGGGGTCAGCATTTATTGAGCTTTTTGTTGGGGTGGGGTCAAGTAGAGTAAGAAACCTATTTGAAACAGCAAAGAAACAACAACCTTGTTTAATTTTTATTGATGAGCTTGATAGTATAGGAAAGATAAGAGGTGTTTCCATGTCAGGTGGAAATGAGGAAAGAGAGCAAACATTAAATCAGCTTTTAACAGAAATGGATGGATTTGAGAAGAACGATAAAATTATTGTTTTAGGCGCTACGAACAGAGTTGATGTTTTAGACCCTGCGCTTTTAAGACCAGGAAGGTTTGATAGAAAAGTGGTGATTCATTTGCCAGATATTAAAGAAAGAGAAGAGATTTTAAAGATTCATGCAAGGGGGAAACCGCTTAGTAAAGAGATCGACTTAAGAGAAGTTGCGGAGAGAACTCCTGGATTTTCAGGTGCTGATTTAGAAAATGTATTAAATGAGGCCGCTATTTTAACTGCAAAAAAAGAGGAAAA
>JBAYXY010000032.1:0-5218 GCA_041673285.1 Minisyncoccota bacterium | reverse complement strand
GAATACAATGTATTTTGTGCTTTATCACTAAAATAATATCCATTACTGAAATATATTTTGTGTGGTTCCGTTTGTTTATTTTGTGCACCTAAAAAAGAAACAAAACTGAATAAAGCAATTACAATTATAAGTATGTTTTTTTTCATATCACATTGTTGTAAAGGATTAATAATCCGTTAAATATCTCTTAAACAAAGTTAATAATACTTTGAAAAGGCATCCCAAAAGGAATACCTTTTCAAAATATATCATTTATTCAATTAAAAACCAGTATAACCGGTCCAATCGAAAATATTTGAAGCACAACCTGTGTTAGCATCATTTACTGTAACATTGCCGGTTCCTTTTACTACTTCTTTAGTAGGAACAGGAAGGGTGCTCTTATATGTAATTGTTGAAGTTGCATCTCCATTTCCTTTTCCATCATTGAAATCCACAATGTTTTCTGCTGTTCCAGTTCCTTTGAAAAGAGCGTTAGCGATAGTTACCTTAGCACCACGACGAACTTTCAATACATCTTGCATAGATTTTTTCTTGAAATCTGCATGATCAGTAGCAATTGGATCCAACTTCAAATCGATAGTCATATTTTTAACAGTGAAATTTGATTGACCTGCTTGATCTGGTGTATTTCCGTCTAAGTTACCATCCGCCTCAATACCGCGAGGATCTGATTCTGAACTTGTGTAACCTTTTTCCCAAATACCATAAGCATTTTCAAGTGTACCTGTATAACCTTGTGTGAAGTCGAACATATCATCATCTGAATTCACAACTAACAGATTCTTAACATTAACAGAACCACCAAAGAATTCAATACCATCATCAGAACTATTAGGAATATAGATATTCTCAATTTTTGTTCCATTTCCAACACCATTTAAAGTGAGACCATTATGTTCAACATCAGCACTTGAACGAGCGCCTGTATATTCTAATTTCACATAAGTAAGTTCTCCGGAATTATCATTGGTAACATCTCCACCATAAAGGAATGAAGTATTGACTTCTATTGATCCTTTTTCGCCGCCTGCTAATGGTGCTTTGCCATTAATAATTAAACCTCCCCAGTAACCTTGTTGAGCATTGGCAATATCTGCTGTGAAAGTGATAGGAGCAATTGCAGTACCTTTTGCATTGATTTTTCCGCCTTGCAAAACCAAAACATAACTGTTAAAACCTTTTTGTGCTTTAATTATCGTGCCGGCTGGGATATTTAAAACACCTCCTTCTTCAACAATAACCGGACCGGTCAATAGATATTCAACAGAAGCATCAAGAGTTTTTGTTCCTTTAATTGAACCCGACAACTCATTGTCGACAATAGGATCCTTATCTGTTGCGTCATCTGAACTGCATGAAGTTAAAATCACAGGGATTAACATGGCTGCAATCATCATTAAACTTAAAACAATTTTCTTCATTTTGATAAAATTTAATTAGTAATAATAATCTAATCGTTGTTTGTATTTTTTGAGATTATAGTTCGTAACTTATGCCTAAACTGATATTTCTACCTTTTTTATATTCATTGAGCACGTACTTTTCAGACGATTGACCGGATGCTTTGCGTGTTAATTTATAGGATGGATCAAATAAATTTGATGCATTAAATTTCAACGTAATGTTCTTTCTGAATTTGTATGAGGTAACAAAATCTAACGTCGGAACGCCTTCTTCAATAATATCTTTAAAACTTCTTGTTCCGATCGTATGAATTCTGTTACTGAAATAATTTAACACGAGTGACGATATGAGATTCTTCTCTCCATTTTGATAGTTATAGGAGATATCAAAATTGCCCAGAAATGGAGAAGCACCTTCCAATTGTGTTTTCCGTGCTTCTGTATTTGCTATTTGAATTACAAGATCAGAATAGATGTAAGATACATTCAAACCTATTGAGAACTTGTTTACTTTTTCAAAAGTGATTAGTGCATTATATCAAGTAGTTACAAGAGCATGTTGCAAATATGAAACAAATAAAAAATCGATATAAGTAAAAATTAAATTGCTGATATTATGTTTTTTAAGTGTGATTTGATAGATAAAAATAAACGACATAAATACCGTGCAAATATAGTACTTATTTGGACATATTGGACTGTTTTAGAACAAAAAATCCCACTCGAATGAGTGAGATTTGATTTGGTAGAAAACAGCCTTAGAACTGCTTTAATCGCCACAGTAAGTAAACGCCAATAAGCAACAAAACGACTAGAGAAATACGACCGCACCAGATTTGGAAAATTTGCCAGCCTGTCAATGGGGCTTTTACCTGTTTGATCACTTCCACCGGATAGGGAACGCGAATTGTATCATTGATAAAGATTGAATCTTTGACAATCTTGTTTTTGTATAGATAGCTGTACCGTTCCAGAATTAGCGTATCGCCTTTGTCCTTGACAAAAACTGAATCATAACGGAAAATTGAGTCTTTGACGAAATTATCCCGGTATTCAATTTTTGTTGTTTCTACCGGAATGTATTTTACCGATTTGCAGGAAAACAACATAGTTGCTATTACTGCGAAAATGATTATTTGTTTCATTGAATTTTGATTTTAGTTTGTAATTTGAATCCTGCCTGTACTGCTGAAATGTCAGCGTTTTGTCCGTTTTCCACAAAACTCATTGCCGCAACAATCAGAATGTAGTCAGAGCCATCAATGGCGTTTAGCTGTTTGTTTCTTGGAATGCCCGACCACCTTTCAACGCTGGAAATATAGCTTTCTGTGTCGTTTTCGGTGGGTGGTGCCCATTTCGATATTATTGTTTCGATAGTGTTCCACCCTCTTGAAATATAGGTTGCAAGCGTTACAAAGGCTGCTCTGTAGCCGTAAGGCATTGACGAGAAAGTTTTAAAACTCTTGTCTCTACCTTTAATTTCTCCTTTAAAATTATCGGCATTGTGCCGGATATTTAATGGATTATTGTTCCGAAGTCCTCTCGATTTCATATTTATTTCTCCTGTTTTTTTGAGTTTAAGAATGAAATGAGAGCTTGTATTTCCTCTTTGTTTTCAAAGATCTTCAGTAACACTTTTTGGATATCATCAACGTTTTTATTCTCCTGCCTGAGGTTTTCAAACACGGATTTAGCCTCTATTAAGACAATCCCAATCGCACCTATAACCGTAAAATATGGCATTTCAAACACAACGCTGGCGACTATGTCGCCAATGGTTAGCATTATCATTAAGCCAAAGTAACTGGTCAATTTTGTAATAGTACGGCGATACCCGAAACTTGTACGGACCACTTTCAATTGTTTAGCTCGTTTTACTCCAAAAAATAGGTCAATGAGTACTGACACAAATACGCAGGAATATAAGACTGCTAAAACGGCCAAGAGTCCATTTAAATGGCTCCAGTCTTTGTTCATTATGGACGGTATAAAAAGTAATTTCATTTTGATTTGATTTTTAAATTAGTGTATTCAAAAAATCCCGCTCGAATGAGCGGGATTTGTCAGCAAGAAAATAGTTATTGCTTACGCCTAAGCAACTTCTACAGAACCCAAATAAACGCTGTTAGCAAGATCTTTGCCGTCTTCGGTGATAAAACCAAGGAACACTTCAACACTTTCGCCTAACCATTCCGCAGGAACTGCAATTTCTTGAGCTCCGGTGGTACGAGCGTTTCCAGCAGTTTCATAAACTGCTTCGGCACGAAGTGGATTTAATACCAGTACCAACGCTTTGTCGGTTGCCAATGCATTGCTTGAACCTGAGTTGTCATTCCAAGTTAAGCCAATCGAGCCACCTGTGGCAAGGGCTTGCGCTCCAGAAGCAACAGTCAGGTTACCACGAGAAACCAACACTTTTGAAAGGTCAACGCTGAAATCAGGGAAAGCCCCTATGATTGCGTTGTTCAAAATGTACGACATTGCAGCATTGAACGCTGTTTGTTTTGTCGTGAAGCGCTTGTAACCTACACGAATAAAACCCGTCATTGGCTTTAAGATAGCCAACACTAAAGCGAATTTGCTACGTTGGCCAACCTGACCATCAGTGCGTGGGTTGCTTACGTTAGCCGCTTTAGCTCGCATGTAGCTAATTCCTTTCCAACTTCCACCGACTACGTTCCCTACTTTACCAGAGAAACTTCCTAAAATACCTAAATTAATCTTTCCCATTACCTTAAAAATTTATGGAGTTAATAAATATGATTACTTGGACTTGGTACGGCTCAAATACGGACTTTCCCTTATCCGAATGTAAAGATATATTGCAATTATATGGCTGACACAGAAAGAGTTTAGCTTGCTGCCGATTGCGTTTAGTTGCTTTTGCAAGGGCTTTTAAACCCCTGCATTTTTGAAGAATTGGCGAACAAACGCTTGTTTGTACTCACTGACGAATCGAAGTGTTTTTGTTAGAGTCTGCTCCCTTTCCTCCAATAATTTGAGCGCCTGGACAGTTTGAGCAAAATCGGCGGCGTGTTGCTCAATGATTGGAATGTGGAACGCCATAACGCTGCGGAATGACCGAATAGTCATAAACGGAATAACAGAGCCATGCAAATGAGGTTCAAAGGCACGACACCGCCACAAAGCATAACAGAGGGTGCGAAGTTGGTCGGCTTGCTCCTGATTTTCTGCGATAATTACAAAGCAATTCGGACAGGGAAACGCAAGCGGTTTTCCGCTATTATTTCCTTTGTTAAGGATAAAGAAATGCGATTTTCTGATTTCATCTTTCTGATTATAAGACTTCAAAATAAAGCTACACATGAGGATAACGATTAAAGGGTTAATAAACGAGGGACTACCCCCTGCAAATAATTTTTACCCCCAGAAAAGAGAAAGAAAAAAGAAAAGAAAAAAAAAAGGATATACTCTTCAAACAGCCAGAGAGCGGCGGCTGTCAAGGTTTTTGGGCAGAATACTACCCGAAGCGTAGCGAGGTGTGGAGATTGTGCCCAAAACCCGTAGGGCTTGACCTTTACTGCCGGTAAGCGGAACGGCTATCTTTGTATATTCATTTTTTTTTGGCGGAAAACGTATTATGCTTTCTTTATTTTTTAATTGCATTTGATTTGTAAATTTTTATCGGGGCAAACTCGCCGCAGAAAATAAAATATACCATTGGGTTAGCGTTGGAAAAGAGCTTTGGGGAAAACGGAATGAATGTAGCTTGCGGAATGGAAATGAGTATTTCGCCTAAGCTGTGCGGTGCTGAGGTGTATGCTTGCAATGCAGGCAAAATGAAGTGTTGG
>JBAYXY010000031.1:0-5344 GCA_041673285.1 Minisyncoccota bacterium | reverse complement strand
ACCTAGACCCCCACATGGGAAAGATCGTTGATGAGAAACTCTCAGAATTTCCTGACAAAGAAAAGTACAAGAAAAAAACAGCCGACATGAACACCTTAACTCTTATTGAAAGAAAACAAAGCAAGGGTGAGGAATTAACCAAGGAAGATTTAAGATTTCTTTATGAACTTGATTCAAGCATAGAGGGTTTTGGATACAATAGGGATCCAAGAATTGAAGAGCTAAGGAAAACAAGAAACATCAAGCAAGACCTTGCAAACATCACTGGGTTTGAAGAATGGGAAATCAGCACAGAAGAAGAGGAAGCCTTGAGTGGTGGAATTAAGCTTCATTATGGGGATCTTGGTTTTGGCGATATTGAATCCAGCGAGGGTCTGAAATTACCAGAAACTATGAGCGGTAACCTTAATCTTTATCATCTTCGATTCGCCGAAGGACTGAAATTGCCAGAAAGCATAAATGGTAACCTTGATCTTTTTAGTCTTGAGTCCGCTAAAGGATTAGAATTCCCAAAAACCATAAATGGTGACCTTGATCTTCATCACCTTCAATCCGCCGAAGGACTGAAATTGCCAGAAAGCATAAATGGTAACCTTGATCTTTTTAGTCTTGAGTCCGCTAAAGGATTAGAATTCCCAAAAACCATAAGTGGCTACCTTGATCTTCATCACCTTCAATCCGCCGAAGGACTGAAATTGCCAGAAACCATGAATGGCAATCTTGATCTTTTTAGTCTTGAGTCCGCTGAAGGCCTAAAATTACCAGAAGCCCTAAACGGCTATCTTAATCTTCGCAACATTCAGTCCGCCAAAGACTTAAAATTGCCAAAAACCATAAACGGTCATCTTAATCTTAGTGGTCTTCAATCCGCCGAAGGACTAATCCTACCAGAAACCATAAACGGTCATCTTAATCTTAGTGGTCTTAAGTCCGCCGAAGGTCTGAAACTGCCAGAAACCATAAACGGCTATCTTAGTCTTAACAGTCTTCAATCCGCCGAAGGTCTGAAACTACCAAAAACCATAAATGGTAACCTCGATCTTTTTAGTCTTGAGTCCGCCGAAGGTCTGAAACTGCCAGAAACCATAAATGGTAACCTTGATCTTAGTGGTCTTAAGTCCGCCGAAGGTCTGAAACTACCAGAAACCATAAATGGTAACCTTGATCTTAGTGGTCTTAAGTCCGCCGAAGGTCTGAAACTACCAGAAACCATAAATGGTAATCTCAATCTTTATAGTCTTGAATCCGCTGAAGGCCTAAAATTACCAGAAGCCCTAAACGGCTATCTTAATCTTCCCAACATTCAGTCCGCCGAAGACCTAAAACTACCAGAAACCATAAATGGTAATCTCAATCTTTTTAGTCTTGAGTCCGCTGAAGGCTTAAAACTACCAGAAACCGTAAACGGCGACCTTCGTCTTGCAAATCTTCAATCCATTGAAGGCCTGAAGCTTCCAGAAACCATAAACGGTGACCTTCATCTTAATAACCTCCGATCTATAGACGGCTTAGAATTATCAAAAACTATAGATGGCTGGACTTATCTTGAAAATATTAAAGATGAAGAAAAAGAAAAGCTAAGAAAAAAGTATCCTGATATAAACATCGCGTAGTTTTAATATGTGACAAATTAGCAATCCTATGCTATAAAATACACGTTCATTCAAAACTAGGAGGAAAAAATGAAAAAAACTCATGCTCCAAGTAGCATGGAAAATGTGATCAAGATGATTTCCAAAAACGAAATTATCCTGATCGCAGGCGGAACCGCATCAGGAAAAACCACTTTCGCAAAAAGGTTACATGAATTCTATGGAGATAAGGCGCTTCTTCTCTCTATGGATAGCTACTATTTCGGAAGGGAATTCTCCCTTAGGCACAAACTCAACTTTGATCAGCCAGAATCAGTAGACATAAAAAAACTTGTAGAAAATTTAAAAGAGCTTCGGGAAGGCCAGCCCACCGAAGTGCCCATATACTCCTTTAAAGAGGATGGGGGAAAAAGAATCGGATACAAGACCGTTTACCCTAAGGAGATCACCATTGTTGAAGGACTTTTCGCATTTCACAAAGACCTTCTCCCGTATGGCACTCTGAAAATATTTGTAGAAACAGACACCCATGGACGTCTCATTCGTAGATTATTAAGGGACACCCTAAGGACTGTCTGGCCAGCAGAACAGACCTTCAAATACTTTTTCGTAATTTCGGAGAATATGTATAACATCTATATTTCTCCGCAGAAAAAGTATGCGGACATTGTTGTGCTGAATCCGCACAACCCCAGAAAGGAATTACCCCTAATTGGAGTTTGCGAAATTGAAACACAAATGAAGGTGCTCGAAATACCCTCTCCTGAAAGTCTTTCAAGGTTGGGAGCCAAGCATATTAACAGCTTGGAGTATGAAGACTCCTATTTCAAGATCCCAAGTAGGCACTCCCACAAAAAGGAGACTATTCGCATAAGGAGAAATGGTCTCATGCACACCTTTACCTACAAAGGGCCTGATATTGGGGGAGAGGTTCGAACCAAAAACAAGTTTGAGTTTCCAATTTCCCTTCAATCAAAAAAGGAGATAGAACCCTATCTTATCTTAGAAAAAGAATTGCGTATCACAAGGAAGACCTTCATGCTCAATAAAATCTTTTTCTCAGTTGATCACGTCTCATACAAAGGGGAAGAGCAACACTTCCTTGAAGTAAGGGGTGCGAAAGGAGCGGAACTTGAAGCCTTGCTTGAAAAGCTAGGCCTAAAGCATGCCTATAGGACTAACTTGTCTTATTATCAAATATTCAAATAAGGACCATTTTCAAAGTCCTTTTTTTTGTGGACAAAAAGTGGTTGACAAGAATATTCAGGTGGGGTAAAATGGTGTTGTAGTGTAAATAAATGGGAAAAAGTGGAGCAATGTTAATTGGAGAATATAAATACAATTTAGACGATAAAAAAAGATTGACAATGCCCTCTAAGTTTAGGGCTGTTTTGGGTAAAAAAGCCATTGTCACAAAAGGAATAGATGGTTGTCTATTTATGTATTCTGAAAAAGCATGGAAGGAGTTAGCTGAAAAAATCGCTAAACTTCCTTTTTCCCAATCAAATGCAAGAAGCTTTTCAAGAATAATGTTAGCAGGTGCCATGGATGTTTTAATAGATTCTAACGGAAGAATCCTCATTCCAGACTATTTAAAGGAATATGCAAAATTAGATAAAAAAGTTGTTGTTGCAGGTCTTTACAATAAAATTGAGATTTGGGATGAAGAAAAATGGGAAAAATACAACAAAGAAAATACTGATCACATAGAAGACATTGCAGAAGGCTTAAAAGAATTTGAAATATAATGCACATATCAGTTTTAAAAGATGAAGTTTTAAAAGGATTAGATCTTCAGGAAAATGACAATTTTATTGACGCCACATTCCATATGGGAGGACATTCAGAGCTTATCCTTCAAAAAACAAAAGGAAAAATACTGGGTATAGAAATAGACGAAGAAGTTTTTAAAAAAGCACAAAAGAAATTTAAAAATAATGAAAGAGTGATTCTTGTTAATGATTCCTATGCTCATTTAGAAAATATTATCAGTGAAAGTAACTTCAAAAATATTAAGGGAATTTTATTTGATGTTGGTATGTCCTCGTGGCATATAGATGAAAGCAAAAGAGGCTTCACCTTTCAAAAAGACGAACCTTTAAATATGCTTTTTAAAAGTCAGGGCACATCAGCAGAAGAAATAATAAATAAATATTCAAAAGATGAGCTTGAAAAAGTATTTAATGATTATAAAGAGAGTAAAAAAGTAGTAAAAGCAATTTTAAAATCAAGAAAAGAAAAAAAGATTAAAACAACATTTGAGCTTATCAGTGCTTTAGATCAAAACTATTACAGCTTAGCTAAAATATTCCAAGCACTAAGAATAGAAGCAAATAAAGAGCTTGACAATCTAAAGAAAGCACTTCCACAAGCACTTAATGTCTTAGAAAAACAGGGAAGACTACTTGTCATTTCTTTTCACTCAGGAGAGGATCGCATCGTCAAAGAGTTTGCAAAAGAAAACAAAGAAAAAGTAATCGCTTTAAATAAAAAACCAATTATTCCAAAAAAGGAAGAAGTTATGCAGAACCCAAGGTCAAGGTCTGCCAAATTAAGAATATTAATTAAAAAATAATATGATCAACACAAAACTATTTTATGGCTTAGCAGTAATCTCTTTTTCATTATTAATTGGGCTAACAGTTTATGAACTTACTGACGTTACAGAAAAAAGTTATTCCATTACAACTCTTCAAACAGAAAACAAAGAGATTAAAAAAGAAATTGCAGGACTTAAGGTTTCATTATCACAAAGCACATCTTTAAATAATTTTGAAGACAAAATCAAAGAAAAGGGGTTTGAGGAGATTTCAAAACTTGAATATATTTTAGTTTCCTCAAATGGAGAGATTGCTTTTAAATAGTTTTTATGAAGCTTACAAGAGTTAATGTTCTCCTTTCTTCCTTAATTCTTCTCTGCCTTGTAGTTTTAGGGAATCTTTACTATCTTCAAATTATTAAAGGAGATTTTTACAAAGCTCAAGCCAAAGGACAGCAAAACATTGTTGACGAAGTTAAAGGAAAGCGAGGCGATATTTACTTTAAAGACGGGATTAACGCACTTGCACTAACAAAAGAAAGTCCCTATCTTTTTTTATCTCCAGAAGAAATAGAAGACGAGTTTGAATATGAAATTGCCGAAGTACTAGAAAGCATTGTTGAAATTGACAAAGAAAAAATACTTCCCAAAACAAGAGTTCAGGGGAGCTATTATCAAGTTGTTAAAAAAGATTTAACAGAAGAAGAATTAAATAAAATTCAAGCATTAGACTACAAAGGCATCTATATTGGAAAAGAGTCAAAAAGAGTTTACCCAGGAAACGACTTTTCCGCTCAACTTTCAGGCTTTATCAATGCCGAAGAAAAAGGCCAGTATGGCATTGAAGGTTTTTTTAACGACACACTTTCAGGAAAAAGCAAGTTTATTAAAAAGATCAAAGATTTAGGAAGCTTTTTTTTAAGACAAGAAGATAAAGTAAATAATAATGGTTCTGATATTTACTTAACCATTGATTACAATATTCAATTTAAGGCCGAAAGAATTTTAGACGAAGCTCTTAAAACTTATGAAGCTGAGTCAGGAACAATTATTGTTGTTGATCCATACGAAGGAGAAATATTAGCATTAGCTGAATCTCCTCGGTTTGATTTAAATAACTATAATAAGTGCGAAGACTTTTCCGTCTTTCAAAGCAATGCCACCCAATTACTTTTTGAACCTGGCTCTATTTTTAAACCCATTACCATGGCCG
>JBAYXY010000030.1:0-5837 GCA_041673285.1 Minisyncoccota bacterium | reverse complement strand
CCAAAATCATTAAAAACCCAAGTCCTCCTGCATCCACCACACCCGCTTTTTTTAACAAGGGCATCTGCTCTGTTGTATTTAAGAGCGCCTCATGTGCTTTTTTAAGTGCTTTTTCAAAGTTTTTAACAATATCCTTACTTTTTTCTGACTCTTTTGAAAATTCAACTGAAAAAGCAGACATCACATCTAATATCGTTCCTTTCTGAGGATTTTGAATAGAATCCTTTGCTCTTTTAAAACCTTTTTCAAAAGATAAAGCTAAATCCAATGTATTCATTTTAGAATTTTCTTTTATCTCATCAAAAAAACCCACCAAATACCCCGTATATATAATGCCCGTATTTCCTTGTGCTGCCATCAGCGCCCCTTCAAGACAAGCCTCTCCTAACTCCTTAAAATTAGAAAAGTTCTTCTTATTTAAAGCTTCTTTTACTCCATTTAATGTTCCAGACAAGTTTGAACCTGTATCTTGATCAGGTACAGGAAAGACATTAATCTTATTAATCTCTTCTTTATCTCTTTCAATTCTTTCACATGAAAAAAGAATCATTTTCTGTAATTGTTTCTGCGTTAAATCCTCCATTTTATTTTATCTTTTTAAAAAACTCTTTTAAAAACTTTGAAATTAAATCCTTAGCACCTAATCCAAATGAAATTCCAAAAGCAAGTGCTAATGCAAGCGTCACTCCTCTGAAAAGAGCTAATATAAGATCTGGAACTATTTTAAGCTGATATAATATAGCAAGCCCTGCCAAAACCCAAGCAGACCCTGAAATTAAAATAGAAAGTGTATTTGAATACTTTAAGTCAGCATCCGCATAAACTATTTTCTTTGAAAACTCAGCAAAAAACACTGCAATTATAAATATAATTGAAGCAATAAATATATTTGGATAATAGTTCACTATATTTAAAAAGAAATTACTTAAAATCATTAAATTCAAGATTTCTGTTGAAATCATCATTACAATTAAAAACAAATATCCTTCAAAAACTAATCCAAAAAACTTAGAAACATTTAACCTTGTCTTATATCTTTCAAAAAAAGCATGCCAACCTAAATTCTTTACTGCTTGATTTAGTCTTATCTTCTTTAATAAGTTTTCAATCATTATTCCTGCTTTCTTAGCTAAAAAGCACCCTAAAACAAGAATTAAGACTGCCCAAATTAAATTTACTATTATATTATTTATCATATTTTACATCATATCTTACCACTTCGCATTATGCAAGTGAAAAACATACCCAAGCCTATTAAACACTGAATGTAGAATAAAAGTTTGAATAAAGATCACTATCCAAACACATAAACTTAACTTTAAAAAAGGTTGTAATAAAATAAACATACCAAGCACGTAATTTGTTTGATCAAAAGGAATAAAAGGTGCACCAGGTTTTAAATTTAAACGCCTTTTAATAAAGGCAAATAAAAGGTCTCCAAATATGATTGAAATCGAGTAAACCATTCCAAATATAAAAGAATTCCATTTTAAATAATCAAGTCCTATCACTTCGTACAACAAAACTTCTTTATTTATTTCAAAAAAAAGAACTGTTAATAAAGTTCCTATTATAAATGTCCCTAAAACACCTCTTATTGTTTTATGATTCCCAAATATATCCTTTCCCTTAAATTTTTTATTAAAATCAACAGGAATCGCTAAACTTTCAAAAAGCTTAAACTTATTCAAAATCGGCGGAATTGAATTTGCAATATACCCTGGTAAAAAAAAATATAATGTTGCTAATATCATAATTTTAACTCCTTTTTGTTATACATCCTATAAACATTTTCCCTATGTGCAAATAAAGAAATCAAGAAAAACAAAACTCCTAAAACAAAATATTCCACCCCTCCTTTAAAATACCAAAGTAAAAAAGGAACAAAAAACATTAGAATTAAATTATTTAAACTCATTGTTTTAGTTAATTTCAACATAACCATCCAAAGAAAAAGCAAACACAGAAAAGGAACTCCACCCAAAAATGCAAGCAAAGACGGAGCAGTTGTTGCAATCCCTTTGCCCCCCTTAAAAGAAAGCCAAGGTGTGAAAATATGGCCTAAAACAGGTGCCAGCGCCACTATTACAATCTGATAATCTAAACTCAAACACTTTATTGCTAAAAAAACAGGGATTCCTGCTTTTAAAATATCTAAAACTCCAACTAGTATTGCATACCTTAACCCAAGCACTCTTGAAACATTTGTTGCCCCAGTGCTACCACTTCCCTCCTTCTTTACGTCAACCCCCTTTACCTTAGCTATCAAATACCCAAAAGGAATTGACCCTAAAAAATACGCTAAAATAATAAGAAAATGAAAATTCATTAATCCTTTTATACCATTTAAAAAATAAATAATCAAGAATTAAATATAATTAAATAAGTTATTATTACTATTATTAGTGCTGTGGATTTGTGGATAAACACATTTACCTAATATCCCTAAACAAAACCCTCGTGCAAAAAACCTTTAAAAACCCCTGCATAAAATTTAATAAAATAAGTAATTCCTTTTTATACACAAGTTATCAACTATCTTTAAAACAATTTATCAATCCTTTATACACATAAAATATTTAAGAATTTCCATTAAAAACAATCCTAAAAATCCTATTAAAAACAAAAACAAGTAGTTTAAAAAATCAATAGAAAATACATAACTTAAAGCAACGCAACTTAAAAAAAATAAAACACAAATTAAGTTAAGATATGTATTTGAAAAAACTTTTGTATTCCAAACATTCCTTTTTAAATTTTTAAAATAAAATAATGTTAAAACAAGAATTAAAAAAGTTAGAATAAAGATCATCATTCGCGTTAAACCTAAGTCTATTCCCTTCACAAAATATAAAAAATAAAAAGTTCCCAATATTAAACTTGCATTTATTAAATATGAAAAAAACACAAATATGAAAGCCTTTTTTTTCTTCATCATCTCAAAGTTCCTTTTTTCAAAAGAAAAAGCACTTAAAAGCAATGTTCTCTTTAAAACAGCAATTATTAAAATTTGTATTCCAAGCAAAGGAAGGGGCCAACCATTAATAATTGAAAATCCAAGCAAAACAAAGAAAAGAAGAAAACTAGCTAAATAAAAAAGTATAGACTTTTTAAAATTCAAACAAACATCTTCCCCAAGTTTAATACATTCTAAAACAGAACCAAGTCCATTTTTAGCCAAAACAACATCAGAAACTACCTTTAACCCCTCTTCCTTTGTTTTAAATGTTATTGCAGTTTTTGCTTTTTTCATAGCAAATATATCATTTAAATATTCTCCAACAAAAAGCACGTTTTCCTGCTTTTGAAGCAAATAAACAATCCTTAGTTTATGTCTTGATCTAATTTCAGCAAAAATCTGAACATTCCTTAACTTTTTCCCTAATTCAGCGTCATTTAAAACATCCATTTCATCCCCTTTTAAAATATTTTCCTCTTTTAAATCAAAACCAATCTTTTCTCCAAGAACCTTTGCATTCAAAACACTACTCCTTGTCATTAAAACAGGCCTTATTCCCATTCTTTCACATTCTTTAATGTTTTCCACCACCTCCATGTTTAAAGGCTCTAAAAACGCAAGTAAACCAATAAAATCAAAATTCTTTGCTATCTTATTCAAATCCTTTGATGTTCTCTTAATTTCCTTAAACCCAACAGCAATCACTTTTAATCCTTTTTCTCTTAATCTTAAAACCTCTTCTTCCCATTCATGAGTGCTCCCCTTTGATCTTTTAAGAACTTGAAGAGGGTCACCTGATATGTATAAAAACCTTTTATTCTCTTCCTTTCTTAAAGATAATGCATAATTATTACTTGCATTAAAATCAAGTTTTTGAATTTCTTCTAATAAAGAAACATCATATTTCTTCCTTTTAGCAACTCTTAAAACAGCTTCTTTTGTTTCCTTTAAAGGACATAAAAGACTTGCCTTAATAGCAAGCTCTCCATCCTTAGCAATCACATTTTTTAATCTTAACCCCCTTGTTATTGTTTTCTTATCAAACAAAAGTGTTTGTATAGAGCTTAAATTAAAAGCCAAAGAAAAGCTTTTCACAATTCCAACCCCTTCAAACCTTTTCTTTGTTTGATAAAAAAGTAGGAAAACCAGAGACAAAACCTCTGGAAGAGCAGATGCCATTAAAACAGAACACACCTTAATTAATAACACTAAATCCAAGCCCTTTAAAAAACCAATCAAAAACAAAACAAAAGATAATAAAACAACAAAAAAACTTACAATATAGTTAAATCTTTTCATTTTAGAAGAAGAATAAACACCATCATCCTTTACCTTCTCAAAAGCCTCCACAATAACAGCTACTCCTTCCCCTTTATGTATAATTCCATTCTTAAATAAAATATTCTTTTGAAAAGATTCCTCAGTCTCTCTTTCTAAAATATCCACATTCTTCTCTCTAATCGCCCATTCTCCAGTTTCTTGTTCTTCTAGTACATTTAAGTTCTTAGCTTGGAGTATTCTTGCCTTTAAAGGAATCTTATCTCCAGACTTTAGAAAAATAATGTCACCTATAACCAATTTATCTTCAAAAACCTCTTGTTTTTTCCCATTTCTTAAAACAAAGACCTTTGATTTAAGGCCTTCCTGCTTAATTTCTTTAATCTTTTTCTCTAAAAAAAAGCTAAAAATGATATAAAAGGCTATTAAAGAAAACAAAGCCAAAGCCTCATTAAACTCTCCTAAAAACAAAACAAATATAAAAAGAAAGCTCAATATTAAAACAAAAGGCTTTTTAAATGGCCTTAAAAAAACCTTTAAGTTTAAAAACCTTTCTTCAAAAACTACCCTTCTTTTCAAAACCTGTTTTTCAGTCAAGCCAAAATCTAAATTACTATTTAAAATTAAAAGAGTATCCGCTCCTGAAATATTATGATATGTTTTTTGCATAATTTTAATTTAATATATCATCTTTTAAATTTTTATGCAAAAAGCACCTATTTTCTAACATAGGGAATCGCAAAATCCACTCCCTATGTAGCCCACAAACCCTTATTTTATATGCGTTCCACAGCTTTTCATCATTTTCTCTTGTCCGCGTTTGGCCACGTTTGGCCAGGTTCTTTTCTCACAAACCCTTATTCTATATGCGTTCCACAGCCACCAGTTTTTGAACGTGGCCATAAGTTGTCCACATTTGGCCAGGTTTGTCCACATTGTTGTCCACATCACAAACCCTTATTCTATATGCGTTCCACAGCTTTTTAACCCTCATTTTTACCTTAAAAAACTTGGCCACGTTTGTCCGCGTTTGTCCGCGTTTGTCCGCGTTTGGCCACGTTTGGCCAGATTCACTTTTCACGGGAAGCCTTATTCTATATGCGTTCCACAGCTTTTCAACTTTTTAAAAAACACAAAACAATCTGGCCACGTTTATACACATTTGGCCACATTTGTCCACATTTTTGTCCACATTCATTTTTCAAAAACCCTTTACCTGTATAGCTTCCCGTGTCACCACCTCATTTTTCACCTATTAATTTTGGCCACATTCGCTTGGCCACGTTTGGCCAGGTTTGGCCAGGTTTGGCCACATTCATTTGAAGCGGGAAGCCTTGTCCTGTATAGCTTTCCGCGTTTTAAACCTCCCTTTAAAACCTTGAATCTGGCCACGTTTTTGGCCACATTTGGCCACATTCTTGGCCACATTCAATTTTCAAAAACCCTTTGCCTGTATAGCTTCCCGCGTCACTACCCCTCTTTTTTGGCCACGTTTTCGCTTGGCCACGTTTGGCCACGTTTGTCCGCGTTTGGCCAGGTTTGGCCACATTCAATTTTCAAAAACTCTTTACCTATATAGCTTCCCGCGTTTTAAACCTCC
>JBAYXY010000029.1:0-6162 GCA_041673285.1 Minisyncoccota bacterium | reverse complement strand
GAAGCAACGATTTTGTGCCCTTTTTCTTGAAAGTAATTTAAAAACAAACTCCTTAGTTCTTTTGAATCCATATAGTTATAATATAGCTAATTATTGTGTTTTGGTCAATTAAAAACTGCAGTGTTTATCTAAAAACTTCAACCAATTCATTAAAGGATTTTGGCTTATAACTTTCCCAATCTTCTTGTTTGACATAAAGCATATTATACTTAATTTTGTTTTGCCTTTTACTAGCATCTTCACACCATTGTGCTAATCTTTTTTTCTTTTCTATGTCGTCCAAGTCTTCCCTGCCCTTTGTTTCTATAATATAAATATCGTTATTATTTGCTTTTGCAAAAAAGTCTGGATAATAGTTAGAAATGGTACCACTAGCATTTTTATAGTCAATTTTAAAATGAACTTGCCTATAATTTTTAGCAAAAGAAGTAACATCGTCGGTTTCATCTAAAAAGTTAGCGAATTCTAATTCAAACTGACTGTCGCCAACTATTTTATTAAAAACACTTTTTTTAGGTAGTAAATATTCTTTATCGGTAACCACAAAAGGTCTAGCCTCGCTTATTTTGATATAACTTTTAATTTCAGTATCTCCAACATCTTGTACGATTAAGTTGTTTATTTCTTCTTTAAAAGTTTCTACAATAGTTTTTCTCACCTCTAACTCTGATAAATTTCTTAATAGATTGCAATCATTTAAATCTACTTTTTCCTTGAAAAGATTTTTAGAAATAAATTCCTTGACTTTTCCAAACAAAATATCATAACAGCCAAAAAGTCTTAGTTCTCTCATTATACTTCGGACGAAAAACTCTATCACGCTTTGATGATTTGGTCTTATACTACTGCTTAATGTGATTGAATGATGCACTTCGCCCTTTACAATATCTTTGAATGTAAATTCTTTTTGTTCTTCTTTAGAAAATTGCTTAACATTAAACTTTTTATTTTGAAAACTAGAAACATCTAACAAGCTTAAGTTCTTGTACTCCCTCTGAATTCTTGGGGTTAATATGGGCAACTTAATATCAAGTGCTTGAATATCTTTCTTTGTATTCTCATGATCAATTTCGATTACTGTTGGCGTGATTGGAGAACCACTCCTGTCCATTCTTCTTTTTTCTAGCTCCACACCTTCAACTTTAATAGATTCTACAAAATCCATAAAAGCAGGGGTGCCTATAACACTAACATATTCTTCAACATCTTGACCAAAGAACATTCTTCGCAAACCTCTTCCCAGTGTTTGCTCTGGTAATATTTCAGACTTGGAAGTATAAGCTCTTAATCCTACAATCGTTGTAACGTTCCTAACATCCCAGCCTTCCTTGAGCATTAAAACCGAAACTATTGCCTTGTAGGGGTTTTCTATGCTATCAATTTGATTAGCTTTTTTCCTAAGTTCCCGTAATTCTTTTTCGTTTTTGGTAGAAATTGTTTCCTTAATTTCTCCGCTATTATTTGTATGGATAGTTAAAACTGCGTCTTTTAATTCTGGATAGTTATTTTTTAAGAATTCAGCGACATCGTCACAATTTTTAGTGTCGTCTGTCATAACAAACAAAATTGATTTCTTTCCAGTTTTTTCAAGTGTTTTGTATGCTTTTTTCCATTCTTCAACTCCGAGTCTAATAAAGTCTTCGTATTTCTCAGCAAAAAGTGAACTTTGTTTTTCTTGTAATTTAGATCTACTTACTTCATCAGGTAAAATAGGAGTTTTAACTATTCCTTGATGGATTGCTTCAACTAAGGGATAGTCACAAATTGTTTGAATAAAGATTTCTCCGCGATTATTTTTTGGTGTAGCAGTTACATCAATCTGTAAGGTCACTTCTTTTCCTTTTTGCTTTAATTTATTGTTAATGTCTTGAATTGATTTAAACCATGCCATTTTTGGGTCATGAATGTGATGAGCTTCATCATTTATAATCATAATCTCATCTATATCTCTAATAATCTCTCCTAGGTCTATCTTGGACTTATTGGTTCTTGTCACTGCTCTTTCTCCTAAGAAATAATCTGTAACGTCTTCATCTTCAAAGCTTGTCTCTTTAACATCGCTTTCATAAACTCGATGTATATTAGTTAAGAAAATATTCCCTGACTTGGATATAGTTCCGACTTCGTCTTGTAAATGTAATTTAATTTGAAAATCATCATTCCAGTTTTGTCCTTCATAACCATTTTCAGGCAAAATAGGGTCTTCGTAGAATATTCTTAAGTTTTGGAAGTCGGACTTTATTCGATCTAAAACAATAATATTAGGAGTAATAAGTAAAAAGTTCTTTGATAGTTTAGAATTCTCCTCGTAGAGTCTATGAAAATAAGACCAAGCCAAAAGCAAACTTATCACCTTGGTCTTTCCTGATCCAGTAGCCATTTTAACAACAAAACGCAACCAATCCTCGTCAAACATATTAGCACTAACTCTTCCTAGCTTATCAAATTTAAATAAGTCGTACTTGTTCCTAACTTTTTCAACATCGTATAGCCAAATAACTGTTTCAACTGCTTCTCTTTGAGCATAATAATATTGAAAATTGTGTTCGTTGCCGTATTCATCACAAGTCATATGTAATTCATTAAACCACCAATTTAATAAAGCCTTGGAAGTGTTGCTTGCTCCCTTGTAATTGTTAGCTCTCCATTCTGCTATTCTTTCTCTTAATAAGGGCACAAAAGGGGGAAGTAGTTTTTCATAGCCTCTTTCTCTTAAATCTTCTTCAGCTGGGAACCATCTAATTTGTGGATCGAGTATTTGAAATTTATCTTTTGGAAAATCTTTATGTAAAGCCATAATCTGTTATTTTATTATTTGCAACTATTGCATTTTTTTTAATCTTGTTATATACTTAGAATGTCTTTTGGTTGCGATAGTCCTTGCAACTGGAAGGGTACTACATCCTAGGGTCATCCTCCTCGCGGAGGGTGATTTTTTTATTGCTCTTTTCGATGCTGTAATTCCTTGCCCCAAATATCAGTTTTGATCTTAAGAATATTATAATAGCCGTCTCCTCCTGTCATTAGCTCTTCTGAAATATTATTTTTTGAAGAAAATATGTATACTTTTTTATTATTATTTTTAAGATGAGAAACTAATGCCAAAAAGTCAGAATCTCCGCTAAAAATAATGGCGATGTCATATTTCTTAAGATGAAACATAGCATCAATTGTAATTTCTACATCCATATTGCCCTTCTCTTGTATTGCCTGCCCATTAGAACTTGTTGTGTGTATTCTTTTTAGTGCTTTTTTCCTTACCTCGAATTTAAGACCTTTTCTAAGAAAAGTAAAAAACTTATGCTTACCAGCTAAATCATAGTCTCTAGTTCCTTCTTTTGGATAAGCTGTATAATAAAAGACTTTTAATTCTTTGGCTTGAAATTTATCTTTTAAATATCTTTTAACTTTTTCATAATCAAAAAGTCTTTTTTTTGCTTTTTGCACTTCCCACATATTGGAAGCGTCAATAAAAACATAAACTCTGTTTTTCATATTTCTAAATATTTATCTCTATAACCTTGGTTGTATCATTGCCAAAAATGTCAATCACCTTAACAGCTATTTTAACAGCACCTTCTTGCATTTCTTTAAAGGACGAAACTAATTCTAATTGACGATCCTTTTTGGTTCGAAATGATTGCCATTCATTTTCAAAAATATAGCTACCTGTCCATTCTTCTTTTCCTTTTCCTGTTTCTTTATCAATTATGCGGACAAATTCCTTTTTGCTTTCAAAATCAAAATCTACTGCCCAATAATCAATCCAATCTGTCCATTCTTTGGTTAGAATCTCTCTTTTAATTTCATTGATTTTCTTGCTTTTAGAAAGTTTAATTACGTGTCCATTTTCAATGACTATCTTGCTTCCACCTGACATCAATTTCTTTTCTGTTTCCCCTATATCATCTTGATTATAGAAAACAGAGAAGTCGGTTAGTTTAATTGCTACTTCTTTTCCACCAGTGTCTAGCTCACGAACAATTGGTTTAAACTCAACATAGGCAACATCATAGAATCTAACTTGCCCTTTTTCAACTGCTTTTTTGTCAAATACTTCACGAGGGATTACTTTAAATTGTACGTCAAAACCTTGTTCCTTAGCGCCTTCAAAATCAATGCCCATTTCATAGTCAAAACCTAAAATATCCGCTTTAGTAATTTCTTTTTCACGACACTCTTTCACTATATTCTGCAAGAAGTTGTTAGTGACTGGTGTGTCTAAGGGTCCAATGGCTACTAAGCGATCTCTTTTTTTGCCTACGAAATGATTAAAGGAATCTACAGGCTGGGCTTTGTAAGCTGATAGAATTAATTTAATAAACTCTTGTTCTTTTTTTTCTTTTTGAAATCTTTTTTCTGCTTCTCTTAAATTCTCATTTACTTCCAAGAACTTCTTTCTTTCGTATTTGCCAATGTTTAGAATTTCAAACGCTCTAAAGTCTTTGCCACTTTTTTTTAATTCTCTTTGCACGCCGATCATTCTTTTTCTTGTAGTGTGAATGGAGAAACGACCTAAGTCTGTACCAATCCACTTTCTGCCTAACTTTTCCGCTACGGCTAAGGTTGTGCCTGAGCCACAGAAGAAATCAGCGACTAGATCGCCTTTGTTGGAGGAGGCGGAAATGATTCGCTCTAAGAGTTTTTCTGGTTTTTGGGTGGGGTAGCCGAGGTGTTCGTGAGAAACAATACCCATGCCAGAAATATCATCCCAGATATTATCGGCTGTCGCAAGCTCTTGAACTTTATCCTTAACTTGTTTTCTATAGTACTTAATTCTAATAGTTCCTTTTGTAGTAGACACCTTCCCTTCCTTAATGATTAATTTACCGCCACTGGTAACATAAATTCTATTTTCATTAGCTAATCGGATAATGCTTTCATCTGAATACGAACCCCTGTCAGAAGTTCCGAAATATCCATCCTTGTCTTTCATATATTTTTTTTCTGCTTCTTTGATTGAAATGAAATTTTCTTTTTCAATATTATTCCACAAAATATTATCTGATTTTCCGTAAAATAATATATAGTCGGCATTATAGGGCATATATTTTGCATATGTTTTTGCACCTCTAACTATTTGTCTCCTCCACGAGATCTCATTCTTAAAATTGCCTTTTCCAAACACTTCATCTAAGATTAAACGCATGTACCCGCTAACCCTATAATCACAATGCACATAAATACTCCCGTCGTCTGCTAGAAGTCCGTGCATTAGTTTTAGTCTCTCGTAAATCATAGAGATAAAGCTATCGGCTCCTCGTCCCCAAGTATCGCGGTAGGCAATTTCTTCAATCACTGATGGTTTTTTAGTGAAACGTTCTTCGCCAATCTCTATGTTCATAGAGAAATCAGCACCTACGTCAAACGGCGGGTCAATGTAGATTAGCTTTAATCCGCCTTCGGCTTCAATTTGCTTTCGAAGAGGTCCGTTTCTAAGTGATGACAAAATTAATTTATTGTCTCCCCAGATTAGCTTATTCGTCCAATCTTTGATTTGGAGATTGGGGGCGTCAAAAAGAGGCGTCTGTGTATCAGGCTTGTTGTCACTTCTTGGTTCATCAATCTGTTCAATGGTTTGAAAAGGCAAAACTACATTTTCCACTTCGTCAGTTTTTCCATTCCAGATCAGCTCTACTTCTTGTTTGCCACCAAAAAGTAAAAAACGATATTTGTCTGGCAAGGGCTTGTTTTGCTCTAGATATTTAAGAATGTCTCTTTTTTCGTTTTCTGTTAATTGAAGTCTGTTATTCATTTTTAATAATTGAAAATTATGGGTTCATGCGAACATTAGATTTAGCATATAATATTTTAGGGTAAAAGTAAAGAAAAGTTGAAACAAAAGATACAAAAAAACCCTGTGATGTTTAATCAACATCAAAGGGCTCTGTTTCTACTTTTAGTGGACTGTAAATTGCCGCTAAAAATATTAAAACAGCAGGCACAATAAATAGTGTAAAGCTAACAACTAATGCCTGGTAACCGCCTAGAATCCCTGTAGCAAGAAGGACTAACGCTGTCATAATAAGTAATTGTAAACCTGCGTCAAAAACGCTTCCCCTTGAAAAGACTTTGTACGCATATGTTATAAACACAAAGTAGCCAACAAGGAAAACAATGACGATTAAAACAGCTGTCAGTGCTGCAAAAATTGCAGCAATA
>JBAYXY010000028.1:0-6294 GCA_041673285.1 Minisyncoccota bacterium | reverse complement strand
AACATTGATTTTGAAGAGAATATTATACCAGGAGAATACTTTGAAGAAAAATTGGAGTTTGAACACACTTTCTCTGCAACAGGGTCTGATGAAACAGGAACAAAAGCAAGTGGTGTCATTACTGTATACAACAATTACAAAGAAATTAAAATCATTGCCAATAGTAGATTTGAATCAGAAACAGGGCTTACATATTTTGGAAAAGAAGCCATTATCATTCCTGGAAAAGTAGGAACTACCCCAGGAAGTGTTGAGGTTGAGGTTATTGCAAAAGACCCAGGCGAGGAATATAATATCACATCTGCTACTTTTTCTGTTCCAGGACTTATTATATATCCAGACTGGTATGATGCAGTTTGGGCTGAACTTAAAGAAGACCAAAAAATTGAAGGCGGAGCAAGGTCTGCTGTAAGGGTCATTACAAAAGATGATCTTGACAAAGCAGAAAAACAATTCAAAGAAGAATATTTAAATAAAGCAAAAGCATCTTTTAAGGAAAACTTAGATGAAGTCGGCACCTTTATTTACATTGATGAGAATATTAAACAAGAGTTTACAAAATTTATTGTTTTAGGAACAGAGGGAGATAAAGTTGATAACTTTAAAATACAAGCAGAAATAGAAACAAAAGGTTTAGTCTTTAGAAAATCTGATTTAGACAAGTTCATTGAAAAGAAATTATCTTTAAAAGAAGAAAACAAGATTTTTGTTCCCAATAGCTTATCTAAAAATATAATAAAAGATGATACAAAAGAAAACGCTCTTCTTTTAAGCGTTAGTGCTAAAACATATCCTAAAATAAGTGAAGTTCTTTTATTAAACGACATTAGAGGTCAAGAAATAGATGATTGTAAAAGCATTTTAAAAGGTTTACCTGAAATTAAAGCTGTTGATGTCACTGCTTCACTCTTTTGGAAAAACAGACTTCCTAAAAAAAAGGAAAACATTAGCATTGAGATTGAATTTGAAGACTAAACACTTGACCAATTAAGTTTTTTTTGTTATCTTTCAAATATCATATGGCGAAAAATGAGCAAAAATTCAAAAAAGACGGAGTTGTAACAGAAAGCCTCCCTAATGGTTTTTTTAGAATTAAATTAAATGATTCAGAAGATGAAATCCTCGCACATTTAGCAGGTAAATTAAGAATAAACAAAATTCGGGTTTTACCAGGGGATAGGGTGGTAGTAGAAATGACCCCATATGATGATAAACGAGGAAGAATAGTTTTTAGAAAAAAATGAAAGTAAAAGCATCTGTTAAAAAAATTTGTAATAATTGTAAAATCGTCCGTAGAAAAGGACGTGTTTATGTGATTTGCAAAACAAATCCAAAGCATAAACAAAGACAAGGATAAGAATAATCATTATGCCAAGAGTTTTAGGAGTACATATTCCAGATGAAAAAAAAATAGAAATTGCTTTAACCTATGTTTACGGAATAGGAAGAACTTTGTCTAAGAAAATATTAAATGAAGCTAATATTTCCTTAGATAAAAAAGCAAAAGATTTAACACAAGAAGAATTAAATAAAATTAAACAAGTTGTTGAGGCAAACTATTTAGTTGAGGGTGATCTTAAAAGAGATACCATGATGAATATTAAAAGACTTAAAGATATTAGTGCATGGAGAGGGCAAAGACATTCAAAAAGGCTTCCTGTAAGAGGGCAAACAACAAGAGTTAATAGTAGAACTGTAAGGGGAAATAAAAGAGTGACTGTTGGTTCTGGAAGAAAAGGAGCTCCTTCACCTAAGTAAATAATATGGGAAAAAAAATTATAAAAAATCAAACAAAAGAAGAGATGGTTAAAGAAGGGGAAGCTCTTGAAAAAGCATTTAAAAAGCAAACAGAAAAACCTGTTTCAAAAAAAATAGCAAGACAAGGAGCATTCTACATTTTTAGCTCATACAATAATACTATTATTACCTTAACAGATGAATTTGGAAATGCCTTAGATGCAAAATCTGCTGGAAGACTAGGCTTTAAAGGAAGTAAAAAAGCCACTCCCTTTGCAGCTTCAAAAACGGCAGAAGCCATTTCACAAATTGCAGAAAAAATAGGAATTAAAAGAGTTAAAATATTTGTTAAAGGTGTTGGTTCTGGAAGAGAATCAGCCATCAGAACTATTGCCAATCAAGGATTTGAATTATTATCAATTAAAGATACAACAGGGATTCCACACAATGGTTGTCGTCAAAGAAGACCAAGAAGACTATAAGAAGAAATATGACTAAACAAGCTAAATGTAAAATTTGCAGAAGAGCAGGTGAAAAACTATTTCTAAAAGGAGAAAGATGTTTTACTGCTAAATGTGCACTCGTTAAAAGACCTTTTCCACCTGGACAAAAAGCAAAAAGAAGAAGAGGGGGTTTATCTGAATATGGAAGGGAGTTAAAGGAAAAGCAAAAAATTAAAAAATCTTACCAATTAACTGAAAAAGAATTTAGAGGTTATGTTAAGCCACTTTTAGATACAAAAACTAAAATAGTAGAAGATGTCCCTTCTGCCCTTATTAAAGAAATAGAAACAAGGCTTGATAACATTGTTTTCAGGCTAGGCTTTGCTAAATCAAGAGGGGAAGCAAGACAAATGGTCTCTCATGGACACTTTTTAGTAAATGAGAGAAAAACAGATATCCCTTCAAGACAAATTAAAATCGGAGACAAAATCGCCATTAGAAAAGAATCAAAAGAAAAACCTATTTTTAAAGAAGCTGAAGAAAAACTTAAAAAAGCTAAATTGCCAGAATGGCTTTTATTAGATAAAAACACTTTAATCGGAGAAATTAAAAGATACCCAAAAATTGATGATGTTCAATTATTAGGAGAGCTATCAGCAGTTTTTGAACATTATTCAAGATAATAAAATATTTAAAATATGATTTCATTACCTACAATAATAAAAAAGAGCAATATTAATGATAATTATGGTGTTTTCGAAATAGAACCATTTTACCCTGGGTATGGAATTACTATTGGAAACGCTTTAAGAAGAGTTGCCTTGTCATCACTTCAAGGATCAGCTGTTTCCACAGTTAAGATTAAAGGAGTCTCACATGAATTCACAGCACTTAAAGGAGTAAAAGAAGATGTTTTGCACATTTTACTTAATTTAAAACAATTAAGGTTTAAGTCCTTTTCAGAAGAAAGCGAAACAGCAATTCTAAAAGTAAAAGGAGAAAAAGTAGTAAAAGGCAAAGACTTTAAGTTTTCAAAAAATCTTGAATTATCTAATAAAGATCAGCACATTGCTACGATAACAGATAAAGGCACAGAATTAGAAATAGAAATTACTGTTGAAAAGGGATTTGGCTATAAACTTGCTGATGAAAAAAACAAAGAAATTGGTGTTATTCAATTAGATAAAATCTTTACACCTGTTAGAAAGGTAAATTATAAAGTAGAAAATGTTCGTGTAGGAGATAGAACTGACTTTGATAAATTAATTTTTGAAATAGAAACAGATGGAACCATTAAGCCAAAGCAAGCACTACTAGAAACCATTGAAATTCTAGGTTCACATTTTGACTTTCTTAAAAATGAACTTGGGGCCCCTAAAAAACAACCAAAGAAAAAAGAAGTTGTTTTAAAAGTTAAAGACATGGACTTTTCAGAAAAAGTAATGAATGCCCTTGTTCAAAACGAGTTTAAAAAAGTTACTGATTTAACTTCTAAAACAGAAGAAGAGCTTACTGCAATCAAAGGTATTGGCAAAAGGGGAGTTAAAGAGATTAAGAAAATTCTAGAAAGTCTAAATTTGAGTTTGAAAATATGAAAAAATTAAGAAAAGGTAGAAAATTAAAAAGAGAAATTGGACAAAGAAAAGCACTTTTAAACACATTAGCTTCTTCTTTAATTTTGCATGGAAAAATCACGACAACACATGCAAAGGCTAAAGAACTCTCTCCTTTTGTTGAAAAGAAAATTACAAGAGCCAAAAAAGGAGACTTGACTGCAAAAAGAATGCTTTCTAAAAACTTCTCACCAAACATTGTTAAAAAATTAGTAGATGACATTGCTCCAAAATACAAAGAAAGACAAGGAGGCTATACAAGAGTTGTTAAGCTTATGCCAAGAAAATCAGATGGAGCTAAAATGGCAATAATAGAATTAGTTTAAGATTATGGAAACTTATACATTAGATGCAAAAGATAAACCATTAGGAAGACTTGCAACAGAGATTGCTCTTCTTTTAAGAGGAAAAAACAAGCCAGACTTTATGCCAAACAAAGATTCAGGCAATGTTGTTGTTGTTAGAAATATTAAAGACATTAAATTCACTGGAAATAAGCTCTTAACAAAAACATATTTTAAGCACACTGGCTACATTGGAAGTGAAAAGTTCATCCCTATGAAAAAAATATATGAAAAAGACCAGGGAAAAGAACTTTTAAGACGAGCAGTTTTAGGAATGCTTCCAAAAAATAAGTTAAGAGACAAGCAAATTAAAAGATTAAAATTTGAGAACTAATGGAAAAAACAACCAAGAAAAAACAACCTGCTAAAAAGTACATCAGCACTATTGGAAGAAGGAAAACTGCAACTGCTAGAGTTAGATTTTATGAAAAAGGAAAAAACCAAATCACTATCAATGAAAAAGACTATCGAGATTACTTTCAAACAGAGAATATGCAAGCAAAGGTAAAAGAACCTTTGGATAAAATGAGGGTTGAAAAGTTTGAGATTACAGTCATCGCAAAAGGAGGTGGTCTTGATGCACAAGCTTCTGCAACCGCCCATGGTATTGCAAGAGCACTTATTAAACTAGACGAAGCTCATAAAAAAAGACTAAGAAAAGAGGGCCTCTTAACAAGAGATTCAAGAAGAAAAGAAAGGAAAAAACCAGGACTTAAGGGAGCAAGAAAAGCCCCACAATGGTC
This sequence comes from Minisyncoccota bacterium, assembly GCA_041673285.1. Taxonomy (GTDB): domain Bacteria; phylum Patescibacteriota; class Minisyncoccia; order Minisyncoccales; family Minisyncoccaceae; genus JAAZMU01. The sequence goes on along the minus strand of JBAYXY010000028.1, from coordinate 1,414 downwards.
TAAAAGATAAGAACATTGACAAAAATTCTCATATCTGTATAATGGATTTTGTGTTCTTTTAAAATTATGTCTTTATAGGTGAGGCTATAAAAATAGCTTCATCTATAAAAAAAGACGGATTATAAAATAATTTTTAAAATAGAATACAGGGAGTTATTTTCAAGAATATAAATGTTTTTACTATCATAATTAAAAAACATCTTAGCATCATTTAGATTAGTTAAAATAGTAAAAGTATTTATTCTATCTCTATAATCAAACTCACTCACAACAAGATCATTTCCTTTTGTAAAAATGTAGTATTTATCATTTATAAAGTAAAGGTCTTTAATTTTATCTTGATATCTTGCTATTAGCTTTAAAGTATTCCCGCTTGTAAATTCTGGATAATTTGTTTCTTTTGAAAAATAAACCCAGATTTCATTTCCTGTATTTAAAAGTATTTTTCCATCCCATTCAGAATATTCTAAGCAACTATTTAAATTAAGTATTTTTTTAAACTCATTATTGTCTAAAATATATAATTTTTCATTATTTTCATTTAAAAATATTCTATTATATATGAATAAAAGGTTATACTCTTTTGTTTCATCAATCTCTAGTTTAACATCCGTTAGCTTAGCTTCATTTTTGTACAAAATACCATTTGAGAAATAATAAACAGTGTTTCTATCAAGGCCATAAAACTGAACATTTGTTTTTATAAGCTCGTTATTCTTATAAAGCCTCTCTTCAATTTGGTAATATAGATTATTTAAATCATCTTTTTTAAAGCTACTTTGTCCGATGTCATTAAACTCCTTTGATGTAGTCCCGCTTATTAAATAGTATTTAGTACCCTTTTTCAAAAGTAAATCATTTTCTAAAATTAAAGCATCTCCCACGCCTACAATAAACTCTTCTTTATTATTCTCTGGCGTATAATAAAAAAACCCATCTTTTCTTTCTATTATAAAAGCATTCTTTATTTCAAAAACATTTAAAATTTCCTCAGCTAAAAGCTCTTTTTCATAAGTTTTTTTAAATAAATTAATATCAATCTCACTTACTTTTTTTTCATCTACTTTAATATTTTTTTCCCAAGAAAAATAGCCCAATTTACTAATTTTAATATTATAAGTTTTTGGTACAAGATTTTGTATTAAAACACTTCTTCCAAGACCAGATGTTGTTTTTGCCTTTTTATCATTTACTAAAATCACGGCATCCTTAGGATATGTTTTAATAAAAATCCCTCCCGTTTCTATTATTTTTCCAGATTCAAAATCAAATCTGTACCCTTCGCCATAAAGTATTACAAGAGGAGCTATGATTAAAAAAATAGCTACAAGGATATAAAACAAAATGGTTCTTGCTTTTTTAGACATTAATTAGACTATATACTAAAAGCATAATTTATCAAGTTGTATTGACT
>JBAYXY010000027.1:0-6391 GCA_041673285.1 Minisyncoccota bacterium | reverse complement strand
CCTAGTGGTGTAGGTTCGAATCCTGCCAGGGGCTCCGTTTGCATTTTTTTTAAGTCTTAGGTATAATATGAATTAATATTAAAAACTTAAATAAAAAAAATATGAAAAATCTTAAATCATTCACCCTTATTGAACTTCTCGTCGTCATTGTTATCATTGGAATCCTTTCAGGCTTAGTAGTTGTTGCAACCACTAGCTTTGTGAATTCCACAAGTAACGCTAAACTAGTGGCTGAGTTATCTACACTAGCTAAAACACTAGAAACGCAGGCATCCTACCCCGTAGGTAGTTTTTGTCTTGAAGACACAACTAAGAGTCAAGACTTGCTTAACGCTCTAGGTATGACAAAGCCACCAAAGCATCCTTCGTATAGTGCAGGCGATACAAACAACTGTTTCCTTTACTTCTCAGATGGCAACCACTATTCCATAAGAGTAAACAGCCTTGGGAACAAAGGAATCCTTGTTCAAGAATCAAGACATATGAAAACAGCAGGAATCAAAGATAAATGTGAAGAGGGTTGGATTCCTATTGGGAACAGGTGTGTCATGAAGTATGAGGCGAAGGCAATGACATCCTCTGGTACAATTGTTGCCGATGGGTGTTATAGTGGTGCTTGTTTATCAAATACAGCAGTGTCAGTCCCAGAAGGAAAACCTTGGGTTAAAATTTCTCAAAAACAAGCAAAAGTCAAATGCGAAGAAATAGGAGCACACCTCATCACAAACGCAGAGTGGATGGCCATCGCAAGAGATATTGAGACAGTTGATTCCAATAAAACCAGTGGAGTATTAAGTCGAGGGCGTTCAAGTTCTGGTAGCTCTGCACCAGCAACTTCAGAAGAGGGATCAGGAGCAACTAAACGAAATTTTACTTTAAGCAACGGAGAAGTGATTTGGGATATTGCAGGGAACGTTTGGGAATGGGTAGATTTTGTTATTCCCACGCAAGCAGGCATAGAGGGGACAAACGCAAGCTATACGGAGATAAGAACTGGTATTAATTGGGCAACCTCAACAAATCCTTATATCTCTTACGATGAAGTTGGTCCATTAGGAGCTTTGACATCTTCAGAGGGCGCAGGAAGAATGTGGAAAGACAATACTATTACAAGCGCTGGCGCCTTCGTACGCGGCGGGCGCTGGGACGATGGCGCGGATGCTGGGGTGTTTGCCCTGGCTTTGGCCAGTGCGCCGTCTCATTCCACGCACACGCACTTAGGGTTTCGCTGTGCCCGGTATTAATATAATCCTGTCCGTCTGGCGTGTGCATTTTTCCTAAAGAAAAATGCACGGGGCGAGCGAGTGGAACGAACGAGCCCTTGCAATTTTTTTGAAAACCCCAAACCTTTACAATCCCCGTAAACAATGCTATTCTTTAAGCAAGAGTCCAGAAAAACTTGACAGCTTTTTCTTTTTTTGGTATATATATAACATTCAATTAATAAGTTAATTTCAGCCACCTTGATTTCTCCAATCTTTTTAAATTAAACATTTTAAAAACCCAATTAAAGCAAAGGGGGCTTTTTAGTTTTAATGCTTTATGAAAATTAAAAACTTTTCAAAGTCAAAAATAAGGAAAGAAGTGCCAAATCTAATCTTCATGCAAAATGCAAGTGGAGAACAATTTTGGGAAAAAGAATTAAAAGCTTTGTTTGATGAAATCTCTCCTATTAAAGACTATACGCAAAAAGAATATGAACTTTACTTTTTGGGCTATACCTTAGGAAAACCAAACTACGAATCAGGATTTGATGCAAAAGAAAACAATGACTCATATGTTGCCCCTTTAAGAGTAAAGGTTCAGTTAAAAAACCTTATCACAAAACAGACTTCAACTCAAGAAGTTTTTTTTGGTAACTTTCCTATCTTAACAAAAAACGGGACTTTCATTTTAAATGGCGTCGAAAGAGTAGTCATCTCTCAGTTAATCAGATCGCCAGGTGTCTTCTTTCCTTTAACAATTACAGGAGGAGAAAAATACTTTGGCGCTAAAATCATTCCAAATAGAGGTGTTTGGCTTGAATTTGAAGTTGAACCATCAGGAATTATCTCTGTTAAAGTAGATCGAAAAAGAAAAGTTCCTGCCACCATGGTTTTAAAAGCATTAGGAGACTACAACAATGATGACATTAGACAGCTTTTTTTAGGAGTTGACGAAGGAGAGCAAAAATATATTGAAAATACACTTCAAAAAGACATTACCAACAACCAAGGAGAAGCCATTCTTGAAATCTACAGAAGATTAAGATCAGAAGAAATGGTTAATGTTGATTCAGCCAAGGAGTTTATCTTTAATATGTTTTTTAATTTTGATAGATATGATTTTTCAGCAGTTGGAAGATGGAAAATCTGGTCAAGATTCAAAGAGCTTAAACCTAAAAAAGATCGAGAAATCACAAAAGAAGATCGCATCTTAAACATTGAGGATGTTGTTGCTGTTTTAAAAGAAATTATTAGATTACAAAATGATCCTCACGCAAAGCCAGATCAAATTGATCATTTGGGAAATAGGAGAGTTAGAAATATGGCAGAGCTTTTATCTAATAAATTAAGAATCGGATTATCAAGAACCGCTAGAATTGCAAGAGACAGATTAACCACAATTGATTCAGCAAATATTACACCCTCTCAAATCATCAATCCAAGACCTTTTACAGCCCAAGTAGCACAATTCTTTACCGCTTCTCAGTTTTCCCAATTCATGGATAACATTAACCCATTATCTGAATTAGAACACAAAAGAAGATTAACCGCAACAGGTCCAGGAGGTTTAACAAGAGAAAGAGCAGGTTTTGATGTTAGAGATGTCCAACCATCACACTATGGAAGGATTTGTCCTATTCAAACTCCAGAAGGACCAAACGTAGGACTTGTAACCCACTTAGCACTGCATGCCAGACTAGACACTTACGGATTCATAGAAACCCCCTATTACAAAGTTAAAAATAGTAAAGTCACAAATGAAGTTCTCTATATGACTGCAAATGAAGAAGAAAGGTACAATATTGCACCTGCTTCCATTAAAATTGATGACAAAGGAAACATTATTGAAAAAAGGGTTCAAGCAAGAATTAAAGGAGAGCCAGGAGAAATAGAAAAAGATAAAATAGATTTTATTGATGTTGCCCCAGAGCAGTTTATCTCATCCGCAACTTCTCTTATTCCTTTTCTTCAAAATGATGATGCAAACAGAGCGCAAATGGGATCGAACATGCAAAGACAAGCCGTTCCACTTTTAAATAAAGAAGCACCCCTTGTTGGAACAGGAATTGAAAAATACATTGCAAAAGATTCTTCACAAGTAATCTTAGCAGAAGAAAGCGGTGAAGTCACCTTTGTTGATTCAAGAGAAATTAAAGTTAAAGGAAGTAAAAACATAAAAACCTATTTCTTAAGAACATTTGACAAAACAAACCAATACACTTGCATGCATCAAATGCCCGTTATTAATAAAGGAGACAAAGTCAAAAAAGGAGACATTTTAGCAGAGGGGGGTTCCGTATCAAATGGAAGATTAGCCCTTGGAAGAAACCTTTTAATTGCATTCTTGTCTTGGAGGGGAGACACTTTTGAAGATGCTATTGTTTTATCTGAAAATGTTGTTAAAAATGATGTCTTTACAAACATTCACATTGAAGAGTTTTTCTGTGATGTTAGAGAAACTAAATTAGGAGCAGAAGTCACCACATTTGACATTCCCAATGTCGGAGAAGATAAATTAAAAGATTTAGACGAAGAAGGTATTGTAAGGATTGGTGCCGAAGTTTATCCAAATGACATTTTAGTCGGTAAGATTTCCCCAAAAGGAGAAACAGATTTATCAGGAGAAGAAAGACTTTTAAGAGCAGTTTTTGGAGAAAAAGCAAAAGATGTAAAAGACACCTCGCTTAGAATGGAGCACGGAAAAAAAGGAAGAGTGATTGATGTAAAAGTATTTAGTAGAGTTGATGGTCATCAATTAGAGCCAGGAGTTATTAAAAAAATCAGAATCAGAACAGCGCAAATTAGAAAAATTAAAGTAGGAGATAAACTTGCAGGAAGGCATGGAAACAAAGGTATTGTTGTTAAAGTTTTACCACCAGAAGAAATGCCCTTTTTAGAAGATGGAACTCCAGTAGATATTATTCTAAATCCACTTTCCGTAGCCTCAAGAATGAACTTAGGTCAAATCCTAGAAACTCACTTAGGCTTAGCAGCTAAAAAACTTAACTACTTAGCAGAAACTCCATCACTTTCAGGAGCAACAGAAGAAGATATTAAAAAAGAACTTAAAAAAGCAGGCTATAACGAAGATGGAAAACTTGATGTCTTTGACCCCGTAACAGGAGAAAAGCTTCCTGAAAAAATTACCGTTGGCTATGCCTATATGATGAAGTTAATTCATATGGTTGAAGATAAAATTCATATGAGATCTGTTGGTCCATACTCTTTAATCACACAGCAACCACTTGGAGGAAAAGCCCAATTTGGAGGGCAAAGACTAGGAGAAATGGAAGTTTGGGCCATGGAAGGTTATGGGTCAGCTTACGCACTTCAAGAAATGTTAACCATTAAATCAGATGATGTCCAAGGAAGATTCTCAACATATGAATCCATTATTAAAGGGGACAAGATAAAAAATCCAAACATTCCTGCTGCCTTTAACCTATTAACAGCAGAATTAAAATCCTTAGCATTAAACCTCATTATTAACGAAAAAAAAGAAAATTAAAACTATGTTTGTTTCAAATTTAGAATCCATTAAATTAAAATTAGCATCAAAAGAAGACATCTTAGATTGGTCTTATGGAGAGGTTACAAAACCAGAAACCATCAATTACAGAACACAAAGACCAGAAAAAGATGGACTTTTTTGTGAAGCCATTTTTGGTCCCACAAAAGACTATGAATGCTATTGTGGAAAGTATAAAAAGGTAAGATACAGAGGAGTTGTTTGTGATAAATGTGGAGTTGAAGTCACCAAGGCATCCGTTAGAAGAGAAAGAATGGGACACATTAAGTTAGCTTCCCCTGTTTCCCACATTTGGTTTTTAAAAGGAGTCCCTTCAAGAATCGGTATTGTTTTAGACATTTCACTTCAAAAAGTTGAAGAAGTCATTTATTTCATTTCCTACATTATCACAAGTGTTAACGAATCAGCAAAAGAAGGTATTTTAAAAGAAATTGAAGAAGAATACAAAACAAGAGTTAAGGCTTCAAAAAATGAAATTCAAAGAAAAAAAGAAACTGAGAAAGTTAAAGAAAGACTTTTAAAAGAAAAGCTAGAAGAATTAAAATCTGCCTTTAAAAAAGCTAAAGATGAATTAACTTCACTTGAAGTTTTCAAAGTTTTATCAGAAAACGAGTATCATCGCCTAGCTCTTAAATATGGAGAAGTTTTTGAAGCAGGAACAGGTGCTGAAATCGTCAAAGAAATCTTTGAAAAAATGGATCTCGAAGAAGAAGTCCAAAAAGTTGAAGAAGTCTTAAAAACAAAGAAAAATAAAGAAGAAGAAAAAAACATTTTAAGGCGTTTAAAACTTTTAAAAGCTTTAAGAAAATCAAAGGTTCGGCCAGAATGGATGTTTTTAGAAGTACTTCCAGTGCTTCCGCCAGATTTAAGACCAATGGTTCAATTAGATGGAGGAAGATATGCTTCATCTGATTTAAATGACTTATACAGAAGAGTCATTAACAGAAACAACAGACTAAAATACTTACTAGAAATCAATGCTCCTGATGTTATTGTTAGAAATGAAAAAAGAATGCTTCAAGAAGCAGTAGATGCTTTAATTGACAACAAAATGAGAAAAGGAACTACAACACAAGCATCAACAGGAGGAAGAAGACTTTTAAAAAGCTTGTCAGATATGCTTTCAGGAAAACAAGGAAGATTTAGACAAAATCTTTTAGGAAAAAGAGTTGATTACTCAGGAAGGTCTGTTATTGTTGTTGGACCAAACTTAAAATTGTCAGAATGTGGTGTTCCTAAAAAAATGGCTCTTGAATTGTTCAAACCATTTGTCATTAAAAAACTACTTGAAAAAGAACTTGCCTATAACGTAAAAAGCGCTTCCAGATTAATTGAAGATAAAGGAGATGAAGTTTGGGCCTCACTAGAAGAAGTCGTTAAAGAAAAATTAGTCCTTTTAAACAGAGCCCCAACCTTGCATAGATTAGGTATTCAAGCATTTTACCCTATCTTAATTGAGGGAGATGCTATTCAATTACACCCACTTGTTTGTACCGCCTTTAATGCTGACTTTGATGGAGACCAAATGGCCATTCATTTACCTTTATCTAAAAACGCACAAAAAGAAGCCAAAGAAAGAATGCTCTCTTCAGAAAACCTTTTAAAACCAGCCACAGGAGACCCCATTGCCATTCCTACAAAAGATATGGTTTTAGGT
>JBAYXY010000026.1:0-6528 GCA_041673285.1 Minisyncoccota bacterium | reverse complement strand
ATATCTTAAGAGTTTTAGATTGCAAAAATGAAAAATGCAAACAAGTTTTAAGTGAGTCTCCTCAGATACTTGATTGCTTGTGTTTGCCTTGCAAAGATCATTTTAAGCAAGTACTTGAGTTTTTAGAAGAAGTTTCCCTTCCTTATAACCTAGACCCATTTTTAGTAAGAGGTCTTGATTATTATACAAAAACAGTGTTTGAAATTGCTCTTGATGGAGATGCTCTTGTTGGTGGGGGTAGGTATGACTTGCTTGGAAAGGCACTGAAGACAAATATTATTCCTGGTGTTGGTTTTTCAATGGGAGTAGAAAGGGTAATTGCTTTAATGAAAGAAAAGGAGATAAATGTAAGAACGCGAAGAAAGAAAAGTGTATTTGTAGTACAAGTAGGGAACTTGGCAAAAAGAAAAACTTTAAGAATAATGGAGGAGCTTAGGAAAAGCGGGATTAAGGTTTTTGAAGCTATTTCAAAGGATTCTATGAAGCTTCAGTTGACAAAAGCGAATAAATTAGCCATAAATACAGTATTGATTATTGGACAAAAGGAGGCATTAAATGATACAATTATTATTAAGGATATGCAAACTGGAAAGCAGTCCATCGTGAAACAAGAGAATATTCAAAAAGAAATTAAAAAAAGAATTAAATAATATGCTTATAAAACCAAAAACACAGAAGGAAACATCACAATCACTTGTATATAGATTTACTCAAGCTGTTAAAAAGAGTGGACTTTTAGTTGAAGCTAGAAAAAGGCAGTTTAACGAAAGAAAACTTTCTTCAAATTTACTTAAAAGAAAAGCCCTTATTAGAGAGCAAAAGAAAAAGGAGTATTTGAAAAACAAAAAATTAGGTAAATGCTAATTTCTCAAATTAAAAAAGATTTAATTTATTTTCAAAAAGAGAAGAGATCAATTGAGGTCTCTTCTTTAAGATTATTATTAGCAAGCATAACAAACAAGGAAAAAGCAAAAAGATTAAAACTTTCTTCAGGTTTATCCTTAGAAGAGCTTGATTTGAAGTCTAAATTAAGCGAGGAAGAGATTCTTGAAGTAATATTTGCTGAAGCTAAGAAAAGAAAAGATGCAATTTTTGAGTATGAAAAAGCAAAAAGGCAAGACTTAGTAGAAAAGGAAGAAAGAGAGTTGAAAACTCTTGAAAAATATCTTCCAACTCAATTAAGTGATGAAGAAATTAGAAATATTTTAAAAGAAATTGTTGAAAAGGATAAAATAAGTAATGTGGGAATAATAATGAAGGAGGCACTTTTGAAAATGAAAGGAAGGGCGGACGGAAGAAGAATAAGCACTATTTTAAAAGAACTATTATAGTAAGAAATCTCCTTTATTAGGAGATTTTTTAAAACATTTTTTGGATTTAATCAAGAGGTTGCACAAAAAAATTGTTCTGTTAAAATAAAGATACATACTATGATTGAGATTAATAATTTAACCTTAAAAAAAATAGATTTAAAGAGAGTTAAGGCAATAGTATCATCTGTTTTAAAGCTTGAAAACGTAACTAAGGAAATTTCAATAGCATTTATTAATGATTCCGAGATGAGGAAAATAAATAGAAGATATAGAAATATTGATAAAGCTACTGATGTTTTATCGTTTGTTGATGAAGGAGAAATTATTATTTGTCCAAATGAAATTAGTGATTTTGAAATTGAATTAAAAAGAGTTTTGATTCATGGAGTACTTCATCTTTTAGGTTATGATCATGAAAAAGATCAAGGGGAGATGATTAAAAAACAAGAAAATTATTTTTCTTTAATTAAAGATTAAACAATATGGCAAAAGAAGAAATAAACATTGGTTTAGACATTGGGGCTCAAACGATTAAAATTTTAGGAGCTTCCAGGGAAAGAGATAATAATTTGTATAGGTTAAAGTTTTTTGAACAAATTGAGACTTCTGGTTTTAGTGGTGGAAGGGTAAGAGAGGAGAATTCTTTGTCTAAAAAAATTAAAGAATTGTTTGAAAAAGTAGAAGAAAAGTATAATGTAAGAATAGAATCTGCTACGGTTAATATATCTAGTAGAACCCTTGAGCTTTTAAATAGTAAGGAGTCTGTTTCTGTTTCTGGTGCAAATGGAAGAGTGTCTGAATTAGATAAGCAAAGAGTTTCTGAAGATATTAAGACGATGGCTGTGGGGAATAATAAAAATATTTTAAAAGTGTTTCCAAAAGAATGGGTTTTAGATGGAGAAAGAGATATTTCAGACCCTTTTGGTTTGCAGGGAATAAGATTAGAGTTAGTTGCTTCAATATTAACTTGTTTTTCTTTAGATAAAGAAGTTTTAGAAAACGTGATTACAAATGCAAAAGTTCAAGTTGATGAAATTATTCCAACACCATTAGCGGATGCGATTTGCCTTTTAACAAATGAGGAAAAGGAAAGGGGGGTTGCATTGATAAATATAGGGTATAGTACAACCAGTTTAATTGTATACGAAGAGGGAAAGGTGCTTGACTTGGCTGTTTTTCCTGTAGGATCTTCTCATATTACAAATGATATAGCGATTGGGCTTGTAACAGAAATTGATATTGCTGAAAAAGTAAAAATAGAGTTTGGAATTACGGGAACAAGTTCAAAAAAAATAGAAATTAAAGATGAGGAGAATGCAGAGAGAAGTTTAATTTTTACAGAAAAAGAATTAAGAAATATAGTGGTTCCAAGAGTAAGTCAAATACTTGGGTTAATTAATGAGAGATTAAAAGCAATTGATAGATATGCAAAACTTCCAGCAGGTATTGTTTTAACAGGAGGAGGATCTAAACTTAAAGGATTGGAAGAGTTTGTAAAAAAGGAATGTGGACTTCCTTGTAAAATTAAGTATAGTAGAAATTTTATTGGATTTGAAAAAGAAGACCCGTCTTATTCAACAGTGTGTGGGCTTGTTTTGTTTAATAATGATTTAGAAGAAGATGATTTTTCATCAAAAAATAATTTTTTAGAAAAGATAAAAGATTTTTTAGCTAATTTTAAACCGTAATGAATAATTTGACAAAAATTAAAGTAATTGGTGTTGGTGGTGCTGGTTGCAATACAGTGCATAGATTATATAATACAAAATTAAATATAGATTTTGTTTCTTTGAATACAGATATTCAAGATCTTCAGAAAAAAAAATCAAATAAAAAAATCAGAATAGGAAAGAATGCAACGCAAGGTCTTGGAGCAGGCATGTCTTCTCATCTTGGAAGGTTAAGCGCAGAAGAGAATTATGATGATATTGAAGAGGCAGTAAAGGATGCGGACATTCTTTTTTTAACTGCGGGATTAGGAGGCGGTACAGGGTCTGGGGCAATGCCAATCGTGGCAGAGATTGCTAAAAAGAATAAGGTTTTGACAATAGGGGTAGTGACATTGCCATTCTTTTTTGAAGGTAAAAAAAGAAAGGAAATAGCAATGGATTCTTTGCTTGAAATTGAAGAGCATATTGATACGCTTGTGGTGATTCCAAATGACAAACTTTTAGAGATAGTGCCGAAAGAATCTTCTGTGCAAGATGCTTTTAAAAAATGTGATGATTTACTTAAAGAAGCAGTGGAGAGCATTTCAAATGTAATTTTAAATCCAGGTATTTTTAATTTAGATTTTTCAGATGTTAAAAGAATATTAAAAGAGGGTGGGTCGGCTTTTTTTGGAGTGGGAAAAGCAAAAGGAGAAGAGAGGGCTATTCTTGCTACAAAAATGGCTTTGTCTTCACAAATAACGCGTTTTCCATTAGAAAAAGCACAGGGCATTCTTTTTAATGTAACATCTGGGGAAAACAATTTTTCATTATTAGAAGTGAAGCAAGTTTCAAAACTTGTTAAAGAAAAGACATCACCTTCAACTAGGATTATTTTTGGAGCATCGTTTGATAATAATCTAGCGAAAGATGAGATCAGAATCACAGTAATAGCAACGTCTGCTAATGTGAAATAATAAGCTTAAGAAAAGAAAAAAATGGTTACAAAAGTGCAAAAAAGAGATAAAACAAAAGAGGATTTTAATTTAGAAAAAATTAGAATAGCAATTTGGAAAGCTTTAACTGCTACAAAACAGGGTAATGGAGGAAAGTCTCAAAAAATAGCAGAAAAGGTTAATCAACTTGTAAACATTAGATTTAGAGAAGAGGAAATTCCTACGGTTGAACAAATTCAAGATATTGTGGAAGAGGCGCTAATGTCAGAAGATGAAGCAGGGGCAGCGAAGGCATATATTTTATATAGAGAACAAAGAAGAAGAATAAGGGAACAAGAAGTGGTTAGTGAGGAAGCAGTGGATAGAGTAGATGATTATTTAGAAAAAATAGATTGGGAAGTAAAAGAAAATTCTAATATGACTTTTTCTTTGCAGGGAATGAATCATTATGGGGTTTCTTATATTGTGAAAAAATATTGGTTGAATAAGATTTATCCAAAAGAAGTGAGAGAGGCAAATGAGGAGGGTCTTTTTCATTTACATAATTTAGATACGCTTGCTTGTTATTGTGTTGGGTGGGATTTATATGATTTACTTTTAAGAGGCTTTGGAGGAGTTTCAGGGAAAATAGAGTCAAGTCCTCCTAAACATTTTAGATCAGCGTTAGGGCAGATTGTTAATTTTATGTATACGCTTCAAGGAGAGGCAGCAGGCGCAGTTTCTTTTTCTAATTTTGATACACTTTTAGCTCCTTTTATTAGATATGATAATTTAAATTATAATCAAGTGGAACAGGCGATTCAGGAATTTCTATACAATATGGCAGTTCCAACAAGGGTAGGATTTCAATGTTTGTCAGAGGATACAGAAATTTTAACAGAGGATGGATTTAAAAGTTATGATGAAGTTAATGTTTTAGATAGAATAAAAACATTTAATATTAAGAACGGAGAGATTGAAGATAAGAAAGTTTTGAAAATGTTTAAAAGAGATTATAAGGGGATTATGTATAATTTGAAAAGTAGAATTCAAGATCAACTAATTTCTCCTGAACATAGAGTTTTAAGACAGATTAAAGAGAATGAATTTGAGCTAGAAGAAATTGAAAAGCTAGTAAAATCAAAAACAGATATATTGATTCCTATTTGTGGAAAGAATAATAAAAAGGAGGCTAAGATTTTAGATAAGCAAATTCAACTAATGGCACTTATTGTTAAAGATAACATTTCTTTAAAGCCTTTTATTTCAGTTTATAAATCTGATGAAGTGATTTCACTTTTAAATTATTTTAAATTTAAATACATTGAAAAAAAGATAACATCAGTTTTAACAGAAGATTCTATATTAAGATTAGATTTAAATGCCTCAAAAGAGATTTTTTCTTTTTTTAAAACATTGTTTAAATTAAGTGAAAGGCAGGCAAGATTGTTTTTAGAAACTTATGCTAGCGAAAGAATAGAAGTTAGAGATATAGAAACATTAGAAAGCTTAGAAAGAGTTGTTATAAGTGCTGGATATGCTTTTGATGTAAAAGAAGTTAAAGGTGTATATATTTTAAAGATAATAAAGCAAACAAAAACAAAAATTTCAGAAATTAAGAAAGTTAAATACGAGGGTGTTATTTGGTGTCCAACAACAGAAAATGAAACTGTTATTGCAAGAAGAAATGGAAAGATTTTTATAACAGGAAATTGTCCTTTTACAAATATTACATTAGATTTAACTCCTTCAGAGAATTTTAAGGATCAACCAGTGATTATTGGAGGTGTGCCTCAGAAAGAAACATATGGAGAGTTTGAACCAGAAATGAAGATGTTTATAAAGGCATTTTATGCAGCCATGATAAAGGGGGATAAAAGTGGAAGACCGTTTTCTTTCCCAATACCAACAATAAATATTACAAAAGATTTTCCATGGGATGATCCAGAATTAGATAAACTTTGGGAGGCATCTGCTAAATATGGAATAAACAATTTTGCAAACTATATTAATTCTGATATGAGTCCAAGCGATGCAAGATCAATGTGTTGTAGGCTGAGATTAGACTTAACTCAGTTAAGCAACAGGGGTGGTGGCGGATTGTTTGGGTCAGGATCTTTGACGGGAAGTATTGGGGTGGTGACTATAAATCTTCCTAAAATAGGATATACTTCTAAAACTAAAAAAGAGTTTTTTAAGAAGCTAGAAGATATAATGAATATTGCAAAAGAGAGTTTAGAAATTAAAAGAAAAACGATTGAGAGTTACACAGAAAAAGGTTTGTATCCATATTCAAAACATTATTTAGAAGGTGTTAAAAAAGCTAGAGGGCAATATTTTGCTAATCATTTTGGAACGATTGGAATTATTGGTATGCATGAGGCACTTCTTAATTTTTTAGGTGAGGGAATTGAGTCTAAAAAAGGAAGAAAATTTGCTTTGGAGATAATGGACTTTATGAGAAAAAAGTTAGTTATATATCAAAAAGAAACTCAAAATATTTATAACTTAGAAGCAACTCCTGCTGAATCAACTGCTTATCGTTTGGCTAAAAAAGACAAAGCTCTTTATAAGGACATTGTAACAAGTGGGACAAAGAAAATACCATATTATACAAATTCTACACAGCTC
>JBAYXY010000025.1:0-6535 GCA_041673285.1 Minisyncoccota bacterium | reverse complement strand
AAGAAGGAATTAAAAAGGGTTTAATTTTTAAGTCAATTAACCTAGAAACAACACCAATGGCATTATTTGTGTGAATTGTTGAAAGCACAATATGTCCTGTTAGAGCAGCATGAGTGGCTAAATTAGCAGATTCCTCATCTCTAATCTCTCCCACCATAATAACATCAGGGTCTTGCCTGACAACAGACCTTAGTCCCTTAGCAAAGGTATATCCTATTTCAGGCCTTATTTGGGATTGATTAATTCCTGAAACAAAATATTCAATTGGATCTTCTAGTGTGATAATATTAACATCAACTTTGTTTAATTCTTGTAAAATTGCATAAAGGGTGGTTGTTTTTCCAGAACCAGTGGGTCCAGTTGATAAAATCATACCATGAGGCCTTTTAATTTGTTCTCTTAAAACTTCTAGGTTGTTTTCAGATAAACCGATGTCTTTATAGCTTCTTAATCCTTCGGTTGGATCTAAAATTCTGATGGCTACTTTTTCTCCTAATTTGGTAGGAAAAGTGGAAACCCTAAAATCAATTTGCTTACTTCCTATTCTGATGGAAAATCTACCATCTTGTGGAATCCTTGTTTCATCAATTCTTAACCGAGATAGAATCTTAATTCTGGCAATAATGGCAGAGTGTGTTGCCATAGGGACTCTAAGGGCGTCAAAAAGGTGACCGTCAAGCCTTAATCTAATTTTTACTTCTGTGTCTGAGGGTTCAATATGAATATCTGAAGCTTTTTTATCAACAGCATGTCTTAAAATGGCGGTAACCATTTTAATGATAGGGGCTTCGTCTTCTGTTAATCTTTCTTCTTTAAGATCTATTTCATCTTCGTCTAAAACTACAACATCTGTTTTTTCATCTTTTCCAAGTTTGTCTAAGGCTTCTCCGACAACACTTTTAATGTTTCGATATCCTTTTAAAATTTCTTCAAAGTCTGTTTCAGCAATGAGATAGAGTTTAGTCTTTATTTTGTTTTGTCTTGCTAAGAATAGAAGAACTTCTTTGGCTTTAACATTATCTGGATTTAATGTTCCCACTTCAAGGATTCCATTTTCTAATCTTAAAGGAACCATTTTATAGTATTTAGCAGACTCTTCAGGAATAATTGATAAAACCTCATCTCTTATTTTAAGTGAAAAAACATCGGTGAGAATAGGGATGTTGAAAACCTCTCCTTTGATTTCAAGGAGTTTATCTTGAGCAATTAAGTTGTTTTGAATAATAAAGAGCTCTTCACTTATTTCTGTAGATTGAAGTTCGGTAATACTTTTTTCATAAACGTCTTTATCTATTAAATCTCTTTTTAATAATTCCTCAAGTAGCATGTTATTACCATTCTTTAAAGTAATCTTCGTCTTCGCTGGTTTCGTCTTTGTTTTCAAGATCTTCTTCCTCCTCTTCAGTGTTTAGGTACTCTTCTTGCTCTAAAAGCTTTTTAAGGAAAAGCTCTTTTTGGGTTGATCCGTATAATAATGAATTTTGGATGAGAGTGCGCATTTCTTCTATTTCGTCTATTTCTTCAATCTTTTCAATAACTTTAACAACGGCCATTTCTATTTCTATTAAGGATATTTCCTTGAATGGGTTTTCTCTTCCGACTTCTATTTTTTCTGCAGGTGTTTCCGTGTCTGATGCTTCAAAAAATCCTGGTAAAACTGGAATACCTTTAAAGTTTTCTAGCTCTTTGAATTCTTTTGATGTAATAAAATCAAAATCTATATTTATGGGCTCGAACATTTCAACAGAGCTTACTATTTCCTCTTTTGAGCCAAAGGCACCATTTTTGAAAAGCAGAAAGGCAATTACTCCCAAGAATAAAACTAAAAGCAAAATTATATTTTTGTTTAAACTAATATTTGTATTTTTTTCTTCATTAAATTCTATTGCCATAATTTATTTTGATGATATGACTCCTTGTAATTTAATATTTAAATTTGCAGTAGTGATACCGCTGTCTTCTTCTTCCAAAAACGAGAGTTCTGATGTTCCACTGCCTGATGTAATCTCTATTTTATTTACTCTAATAATTAGGGCTTGTTTTTCAAAGATGTCTAGTAATTTTCTAAGGTATTTGTAGTCTCCTGATAAATCAAAAGAGATACTCACTTCTCTAAGCGTGCTTTCACTGGCAGTGCTAGTGTTTGTCTCCTCAGTGCTTTGCGTTTTGGAGACTTCTTCCCCTTTTTGTATATTTAATTCTTTTAGGTAAAGGCCTGATTGTATTACTAATTCTTTTAGATAGGCATCCATATTGTGATTAAAAAAGGGACCATCCATAAAATTGGCATCTATTTTTTTAGTAGCCATCTCCCAATTAGCTTTTTCTAGTTCTTCAACATTTTCTTTAACCTTATTAAAATAGCTTGTGGTGTTTTCTAGCTTATATTCTAAGTCTAGAATCTCTTTTTCTTGCAGGCCTATTTTTTCAAACTGAGGCAGAACTAAAAAGTAAAGCATTGCTACACTTGCCAAAATTAAAACAATGGAAATGATGACAATTGGTGGATTATTGTTGTTCATTTTGATGTTGAAATAATTCAGGGTTAACTTTTAAACTTAAATCAAAAGTTGCTCTGTTATCGCTAAGCTCTATATTAGATATAGTATAGCTTAAAATCTCTTCTTTTTCATCTAGGATAAGCATTTCTTGCATAATGCTTTGCAGGCTATCGGTTCTCCCTTTAAGACTAACCTCTGCAGATTTAGCATTGATGTCTGCTGACAAGAAGACAATCCTTGGATAAGTCCATGTTTGAAGTCTATTAAAGAAAGTGTTGAAAGTTGGTCTTTTAAGATAAAGGTCTTTAAAAATATTAATTTTCTTTTCAGCACTTAAGACTAATTCTTTTTCAGCTAATTGTTCTTCTGTTCCTTGTGAGTTTAAGTTAATGCTAACATTGTTAATAATGCTGTTGTTTTTAGGAATCTTACTAAATTGATTATACCCGAAAAGAACTAATATTGTAAGTAGTACTAAAATAGAAATAGCGAATAGTGCTTTTTTCCAAATTGGTGTTTCTTTTTGTTCGTATAAATCAAGTGCCATATTATTGATTTTTAAATCTTTTTAATGCTTCCCCTAGTGCAATACTAAAGGTTGCACTAATTTCAGGAATTAATGGTTTTAGTTCTGGTTCATAAAATATGTTTTCAAACGAATTACTTTTTTCAACATTAAATTCATTTAAATTCTCTTTAAAAAATTCAAGAAGTCCTAACATATTAACAGCTCCTCCAAGCAAAATGACTTTTGTAATTTTTTCTTCTTTTATTTCAAAAATGTTAATAACTTGCTTTATTTTTCCAGTGATTATTTTTAAAATAGGGCTTACTGCTTCTTCTATTTTCTTGTTCTTACTCTTTAAGCCAATATTCATTTTTATTCTTTCTGTTTCTGCTAAACCTATGTTAAGGGCTTCTGAAATACTATAAGTATAGTCTTTTTGTGCGACGTCAAAGGAAACACTTGTAATTAGAAATCCCTTACTTACAATGCTGATGGTGGTACTTTGGGAACCAATCTCAACGAGACAGACATTCTCCTTAGAATCTGAGACAACTGCTCTTTTAAGTCCCATAACTTCTGCTTCAAGTGATAAAAGTTTTAATCCGCATTCTTTGGCTATTTTTTTGTACTCCGCAATTAAACTTTTGTTTATTGCCATGACAAGTACTTTGTTTTCTCCTTCTTTTTCATTAACAGTGTCTCCGATTAACTCCCAATCTAGAACGACTTCATTGAGAGGAATAGGAATGTGTTTTTTGGCTTCAAACTGAACCGCATCTTTAAGCTCTTCGGGGGTCATTTTTGGTAGTGAAAAACTTGTAAAAAAGGTTGCGAAATCAGGAAGTGAAAAGATGACTTCTCTTGTTTCAATTTTGGCTTCTTCTAGGATTGCTTTAATGGCAAGGGAGACATTTTTGGAAAAAGGTAAAAGTGTTCTTTTGTCAAAGTATTGAAAGGACTCTGTTCTTTCAGGAGATAATTTTAATCCTCCATAATTTTTTAAGATAACTCTATCTTTTTGCTTTTTAAGTTCAACAGCTTTAATTGATTTTGATCCAATGTCAATTCCCAGTGAAGATCTTTGTTTTTTCTTTTTAAATTTCCACATTAAGTTTACCAAATTAATATTATCTATTATAATATCATAGATGAAAAATATATACAATTATGTTTTGAACTTACTTTTTCCTAAGAAATGCATTCATTGTCATCGCGAAGGTGCTTATCTTTGTGAAGACTGTCTTTCTTTAATAGAGTTAAATCAAATCACCTATTGTGCTTGCTTTAAAAATCCTTGCCGAAATAAAATTAGGTGTGGAAAATGCCCAAAATCAATATCTGCTGTTTATACGATTTTAAATGAAAAACAAGCTATTTGCAAAAAACTGTTTTTAAAATCAAAAATCATGCCTGAACTTAATCTATATTTTTCTTATATGATTATAGCATTTATGAAAAATAGAACAAGCTTAGAAATAGATCAAAGTTTTGCTATTTATTTTGAAGACAAGGAAGTTGAGAATTTGGCGAAAAACTTGTCTCAATATATTAGGATTCCAATTAAAAATAAGGCTGAAAATGTTTTGTTTTTAACTAAAAAGTATCCTTGTGTTTTAGAGAATGTGAAAGCTAAAAATATATATGTAATTTCCTTGTTTAGGTAAACTTTTTGAGATAATACTTGTCTCCTATTTTTTCTTCTATGCAATCAAAATAGTTTTTGGTTTTGTTTAAAACAAAGTTTTCAATCATTTTAAAATCAGAAGGGATGATCTGATCTTTTATACTATTTAAAGAGCTTAGGTTGTACCAATTAACATCTCCCTCGTCGCTGTTGAGTATTTTATTTGTTTTTGGTTTTAGTTTGCACAAGTGGAGAATAAAGTTTGCTTTGACTTCATTGTTTTCAATGAGAATCTCAGAAACACATCCTAAATATTCTTCAAAGTCTGCATTGATCTGTGCTTCTTCTTTTAATTCTCTTTTGCTTGCAGACTTAAGGTGTTCGTTTTTTTCAATCTTACCTCCTGGAATGGCTAAGAGATTAGTAAATTGACCCTTTTTTCTTTTGATTAAAAGGATTTTGTTGTTTTGAATAACAATGGCGAGAACAATTGAAAGTGGCATATTATTTAAATTTACAAACAGGAACGCAAAGGGTGATGCACATTTCATTTTTAGGGCTGTGTCTACAAGCAGATGCACAATCAGTAAAAATACCTTCTTTTTCAAGACACCAATTCCTTGATACGAATTCACACTCTTTGTGTTCTTTGATCCATTTGCCAGAATTATTAATGCAACTTGTTTCAAGGCTACTTGGAGTGCTTCCTAAGACTAAAAGAATAGTAAATACTATTAATAAGTTTGACATAGTTATGTTAAATTAAAACCTTCTTTTTGAAGGAGTCTTTTTTTAATCAAAGTTCCTTTGTTGTACCCTCCAATCTTTTTATCTGACCTGATGACGCGATGACAAGGAATATTTTTATCTGTGTTTTTATTTAAAACATTTCCAACGGCTCTATAGCTTTTGGGATGTCCAATTTTTTCTGCAACCTCCTTATAGGTCATAACTTTTCCTTTTTCTATTTTTTTAACAATACTAAAGACTTTTTCTTTAAATGTCATTTTTGAATTTCTTTTAAAAGCTCGTTTTGAATACTTTCATTAAATCCAGAAAAGGCTCTGTTTTTAATAAAGATCATAGGGTAGTAACCGAATAAAGGGTGAATGCCTTCGCTACTTGCAAACTGTTCTTGGAAAAAAGATAAATCCTCATAAAAGGTTTCTTCTTTGTCTAAATGTTCTTCAACTTCATAATCTATGGTTTTAAGAAAGTCTATCATTTCAAGACACATTTCCCCTGCTCCATTGTGAAAGATGACCATTTTGTCGCCGACACTAAACTTTTCTTTTTCTTCATAGGAAATTTCTTCTCTTTCAGGGTTTCCAATGTCTTTTACTAAACAAGGGTTATGGATTTTTTCAATGTCATCATAGGAAACTGCAGGTCTAATTTTTTCTGGTGTGTAGGGATTGTTTTTGTTTACAGGAATTTGCCATAAAGGAAGTGTCCAATCGCTTTCTTCCATAAATTCATCTAAACCCACCCATTCAATTCTATCTGTTGTGGTATCCCAAAAATATGTCCACATATCCATCCAAGGCTTTAAATACCCTCCAATGTTTGTATGAGAAACAGGGGTTATTTTGTGATGTGCTCCAAAATGTGCCATTTCTTTTTCTGTTAAAGGAATAAGAGACCTTTGAAGCTCTTCAAGCATATCTTCTGGGGAACCATTTCTTTCATAATAGGAATAATCACAAAGTGATCCATATTTGTATTCTATTTTGGGTATGTTTGAAACAGACAATATTTTTACATCAGGATAGTCTTCGATGCTGTAAACACCAGCTTTTGTATCTGTGGTTCCTCTTGCAGTAACATAAGGGATTCCTAGCTCTTGGGCTACTTTTATGGTGGTAGCGTCAGAGGCCATATAGGTTGAGGAAATGATCCTTA
>JBAYXY010000024.1:0-7163 GCA_041673285.1 Minisyncoccota bacterium | reverse complement strand
ATGTGGAGCACCTTTTTTTCTTAAAAGATCAAATTCTTTTTTAAGCAATGCATCAACAGCACTATTTAATGTAAAAGGAAAACCTGGAGGCCTGCCCACGCCAAGTTTTCTGTCTAAGTAAAAGCATTGGGGGCATTCAATAAATAAATCTATTTTTGATCTGCTTACTTTGAAGGGTTCTTTTGATTTTGGATTAAATAATCCTGTTGTTCTTCTTGCGTTGTAATATTTGCTCATTTTATTAAGGTTCCAATTTTGTTTTTTAAAATATCTTCTATTTTGTCTAAATGTTTAACATTAAAAACAATTAAAGGAATGTTATTGTCTTTGCATAAGGTGAAAGCAGTAGAGTCCATGACTTTTAAGTCTTTTTGTATGACTTCTTTAAAGGAAATTTTTTTAAATAGTTTTGCATCATTATTTACTTTTGGATCTTTGTCATAAACTCCATCAACATCGGTTGCTTTTAAAATATAGTCTGCATTGATTTCACATGCTCTTAAAACTGCGGCCGTATCTGTTGTAAAAAAAGGATTTCCTGTTCCTCCCCCCAAAATGATAATATGGTTTTTATTTAAATATTCCAATGCTTTTTTTCTATGAAAGAGTTCAGCAATTTTAGGCATTTCTATTGAGGTTAATAAATGTGTTTCTTTTCCCAAAGATTCCTGAAGAGATAAGCCATTTATGATTGTGGCAAGCATTCCAATGTGGTGTGCTTCTGCCATGTTAAAGCTTTCTAAGCCAGTTTCTCTTCCTCTAAAGATATTTCCTCCCCCAACAACAATGGCTAACTGTATTCCTGCTTTTTTTATTTTTATAATTTTTTCTGCTACTTCTTTTGATTTTAAAAGAGAGACAGCTCTTTCATTGTCTCTAAATAAATCTCCTGTTAATTTTAATAGAATTCTCATAATTATTTTACAAACAATAAGCAATGACAGTGTCCTTGGTCTTTAATTTCATTTAAATGATAGATGCAAGGACAAATAATGTTTTTATCTTTGTCTTTATTTTGTGTTAATCTTCTGCAGGGACAATATTTTTCTCCATGCTCTTGCTCTTTTTTAAGAAGCATTTTAATAATATTTTCAACAAGTTTTTTATTTGGGTTTAGTTTAAAACCATTTTTCTTTGCATATTCTTCGTATTCTTGAGTTAGTTTTTGTACTTGTTTGTCCATGTTAGTAATATGTTAGCATAGATTATTTTTTAAGGCAAAGCTCGCCACAACCTGCAGAAATATCTTTTCCGAATCTGTATCTTTCTGTTACATTGATACTTCTTTTTTTTAAATAATCTTTGAACTCTTTTGTTTTTTCTTTTGAAGAAGCTTTAAATTCCTTAGTGTCGTTGTATTTAATAAGATTTACTATATAAAGAGGGTGGTTCATAATTTTAGATAACTCTTTTGCATGTTCAAGAGAATCATTAATATTATTGAGCAGAATGTATTCAAACATTATTTTTCGGTTTGTTTTTTTGACATATTTGTTTGCTGTTTTTAAAACATTTTCAAGAGGATATTTTTTAGAAATAGGCATTAATTTTGTTCTTAATTTATTGTTTGGAGCGTGAAGAGAAATCGCTAAATTAATTTGTTTTTCTTCGTTCCCTAATTTTTCTATATTTTCAAGTATACCCACGGTTGAAATTGATATTCGTCTTTTAGAAATATTAAAGGCATTTTTACTATTTAAAATTTTAATTGCATTTAAAACATGGTTATAGTTTAAAAAGGGTTCTCCCATTCCCATGAAGACAATATTTGCTATTTTTTCTCTTCTTTTGAAAAAAAGAACTTGCTCTAAGATTTCTTCTGTTTCAAGATTTCTTTTAAATCCTAGTTTTCCTGTTGCGCAGAATTTACAACCTAGAGCACATCCAACTTGAGAGGAGACACAGACAGTTACTCTTGTTTCATGCTTCATTAAAACAGTTTCTATTTGACAATTGTCTGAAAGTGTAATCAAGGCTTTTTCAGTATTTTTGCCTGTAAAGGTTTTAGCATTAATTTTAAGTGAAGTCTTGTTTTTTAATGCTTCTCTTAATTTTAATGGAAGATTTGTTGTTGTTTCCCAATCTTCAATTAAATCTTGATAAATTAATTTTTCAATTTGTTTTTTTCTAAAAGCAGGTTGTTTTTCTATTATTTTATTTAAGTTTTTCAAGTTCATGATTGTCTTCTCCTTTTATTTTTTCAATAACACGATTGAGTTTTTTTGTTCTTGTGATGGACACTTTATTGTACTGAGAAGAAACTTTTGAAATTCTATTCCCAAGTACATCTAGTTCTTTATTGTATTTTTCATACTCTTGTTCAAATAATTTAATGAGTTTAATAATTTCATAAAGATTTTCTTGGTATATGAAATTGGTGTAAGACTGAAAAATCATTCTTAGAATCGCAGTAAAGCTAAAAGGTCCTGCAAGGATTACTTTTTTAGACATGGCTTCTTGCCAAGTGTCATATAGTTTGTCGTATATAAAGCTGAAGATCATTTCATTTGGAATAAAAAGGATTACAAAATCTACTGTTTTTTCTTCTGGGTTAATATAATCTCTTGAAGAAGCTTGTCTGATCTTTTCTTTTACATCTCTTCTAAATTCATTTAAGTATTTGTCTTTTTCTTGTTTTTCTTTTGCATTTTCGTATTTTAAAAGTGCACTAAAAGGAAATTTAACGTCAATATTAATTTTAGTTTTATCTGGTAAAAGAATGGTAAAGTCTGGACGGTTTAAATTAGTTTTTTGGGCTGTATTTACAATGTAGTTCTCTCCTTTTACAAAGCCGATAGACTTTAAAAGCTCTTCTGCAATTTCTTCTCCGTACTTTCCTCTCATTTGATTATTTGATAAAACATTTTTTAGATTATCCGTTGATTCTTTTAAGTCATTTGTTAGGGTCTTATGCTCTTCAAGAATTGTTTTTAGTGAGCTAAATTCTCCGATTCTATTTTTTTCAAAAAGATGTATTTTTTCAACTTCTTTTTTAATTTGGTCAGTGAGTTCTTTGATGTGATCTTTTTTAGTATCAAAAATCTCTTGCTTAAGATCAAGTTTTTCAAACATTGTTTTTATTTTGTTTAGAAAAATAAAAAGGATGCTGATGATAACGATACAAAAAATACTTAAGATTAAAATGGTTGTTGTCATATTCTTTCTTTTAAAACAAAAATATTATCATTTTTAAAGACTTTGTTTTTTACCTTTATTGCAATTTCTTCTCCTTTTTTTGCATTTTTAACTTGCGTGTTATTTAGTTCCATTGATTCTATTTTTTGTTCTATAAAGGTTTTATTTCCCTCAATTTGAATGAAATCATTTTGTTTTATATTTTTATGTTTTAATTTAACTAAGGCAACATTTATTTTGGGGTAATAATGAGTAATGTGACCGATTAATACTTTTTCATATTTTGAAACATTATCAGCTTTGTTATAACTAATGCCCTCTTTTGCAGGTTCACCAAAGTAAAATCCAGTAGAAAATCCCCTGTTATAAACTTTTTTTAATTCTTTTTTCCATTTTTGAACTTTTTCCTTTGTAAAAGTTTTATTAAAATATGAGTCTACTGCCTCTCTGTAACATCTTGCGGTGACTTCTATGTATTTAGGGTCTCTTCTTCTGCCTTCAATTTTGAATGAATCAATACCTGCTTTAATAAGTTCTGGTACAAATTCAATCATACAAAGGTCTTTTGCATTTAAAAAGTATTTTCCCTCTGTTTCAAATTCATTTCCTTTATCATCACTTAGTTTCCAAAGCTTTCTACAAGGCTGTGCGCAAGATCCGCAATTTGCTGATTTATTGAATAAATAGGCGGATAAGAGACATCTTCCAGAGATGGCAATACACATTGCTCCATGAACAAAAGTTTCTATTTCAAGATGAACTTTTTCTTTGATTTCTTTTATTTGTTTTAAAGTTAATTCTCGTGCTAATACAATTCTACTTGCTCCTAGATTTTTATAAAATTCAGCTGTTTTGTAATTAGAGACATTGGCTTGTGTTGAAATGAAAAAAGGGATTTTTTCTTTTTTTGCGATTTCAATAACTGCCATATCCCAAACGATGATCGCGTCTACATGGGCCTCTTTTGCTTTTTTAACAAGTTTTTCAGCAGTCTTAATGTTGTTGTTATAAATTACGGAATTAATAGTCATATATGCCTTGATTCCATATGCGTGACATTTTGAAACAAATTTAGGAATATCTTTTAAGGTTAAGCTATTTGTTCTTGCTCTTAAACTTAAGTCTGCAATGCCAAAATAGACTGCATCTGCGTAATCTTTACACGCTTCTAAGCTAGCCCAATTTTTAATCGGACTCATTACTTCTGGTTTTTTTGGAGATGACATTGTTTAATATTTTTTTAATATGAGTAATGCTTTCTTCATCTATAATAGACAAAGGATAGGCATTTTTGAATAATTTTAATTTTTTATTTAATTCTTGTTTTGAAATTGTATCAGACTTTGATAAAAAAATATATTCTTTTTTTTCTAATATTTTTGGATTATGCTTTTCTAATTCTTTTCTAATGATTTCATAATCTTTTTTGGGATCTTTAGATTCAGAAGAGATTAAATGAAAAAGTGTTTTTGTTCGTTCAATATGTCTTAAAAACTTAACGCCGAGTCCTTTACTAGCAGAAGCTCCTTCAATAAGTCCAGGAATATCTGCAAGGATTAAATCAAAATACACGCCAAGATGTGGCTCTAATGTGGTGAAATTATAGTTTGCTACTTTAGAAGAGGCATTTGTTAATTCATTTAGTAAAGTGGATTTTCCAACATTGGGAAGGCCGATGAAGCCAATATCTGCAATGAGTTTAAGCTCTAGCCTAATGTTAAAGCTTTCACCTAAAAGACCTTTTTGTGCGTATAAAGGAGTGGTTTTAATAGAGGATCTAAAAGAGTAATTCCCTCTTCCTCCGAGCCCTCCTTTTGCAATTAAAATTCTTTCCCCTATTTTAGTGATTTCTTTATTTTGACCATTTGAGAGGTTATGAATAATTGTTCCAATGGGGATTTTAAGAATAGTATTTTCTCCATTTGCTCCATCCTTTCGTTTATTCATTCCATTTTTTCCATTATTTGCCTTAACTTCTTTTTGATACCTAAATTGTTTTAAGGCATTTAAATCTGAGATTCCTTCAAAATAGATGTCGCCTCCTTTCCCTCCATTTCCACCTGTAGCACCTTTTACCATTTTTGTTTTATCAAAGGCAACCATTCCCTTCCCTCCATTTCCTGCAATTACTTTAATGATGACATCGTCTATTAGCATACATTAATTAAACCATAGAAATTGGTTAAAATCAATCTTGGTTTTTTTGTTTTTCTTTATTGCAAAGGTATATAAGGTAGAGAATGATAATGATTAACACGAGAATTAACCATGATTTAAATTGTTCTTTTAAGAAAGTATCAAATAATGATGCATGATGAAAGTTATTTTCTTCTATCTTTGTTATTTTAACAACATCAGTGATGCTTTTTGTTTGGTTTGTGTACGCTTCAGAAAGCAATGTGATTTCTTTTGCTTTACCAAGTTTTCCTGAGAAAGTAATTTGAATTTTTTCTCCTTGTTTTAATTCCTTAATAAAGGCACGATCTAAAATTTTGCTAGAATAGCCTATATTATTAATAACAACATTTTGAATTTCTTCTAATTCTCTAATTTGATTTAGGATTATTAGATTATATAAAGTGGAGTTCCCATTGTTTTCAATTTCAATATTGAATTCTAAAATGTCATCTGCTGTTGCATTAACAGTATTTTTCCATTCTAGTTTACTACTTGATGTATTCCTTGCAAGGGTTTTTAATGAAAGTTTGTAAAAAGGAGTAGCTGGTTTTTCAGTAACTTCATTTTCTTTTTCTGGAGTTATTACTGGCTCTTTTGGCTTTTCTTCCTTTTCTATTATTTTTTTCGTTGCAATACTTGAGCTCATGCTATCAGAAAAAATTAAGTCTAAACCATCTGAGACAACCATCCATGCTCTATAACAATAGCCTGTTTCACTGCTAATAGTATCATCAATGATTTTTTCTTGGTCTCCAAAATAAATGATTGGTGCTTTTTCATCATTGAATTCTGGACAGAGATCAACACCTCTTTTTATTAAAATCTTAGTTGCTCCATCTCCTTTTTTCCAGTCTATCTGAATATTATTACTTTCTAATAGTGTAGTTTTAAATGATTTAGGCTTGTCTGGTTTTGTGATGACTTTAATAATATCTGATTTGACGGTCTTTGTTTCCATTTTTGCTTCAATTTGAATGAAGTATGGTTTACCTTTTTTTAAGTCTTTTAAAGTATAAGAGAATTCATCGTTTGTTTTTAAATCTTTGATTGTTTCTGTACTGTTTGTTAATGTTTTTTCGCTTTCTCCCCAGAGGAATTTAGCTTCACAATTTCCTTTTTCACATTTTTTAATACGTCCATTTAATTTAAGAGTTCCATTATTGTTTTCTGTTACGTTTAAGATTTCAATTTCAGTTTCTCCTCCATAGTAGATGATAGAGCCACCACCACCGCCACCGCCTCCACTAGTTGGTGGAGTAGGAGTAGTTTTCTTAGAAACATCAGCATAAAACACGACATGTCCATTGTTTGAGGCTTGGACTTGGCCCAAATCAATAATGGCAGTGTTTCCTGAAACAGTAATGGTAACATCTTCAACTTGGTAATCATTCCCATCATGGCTGTGATACCATTTAGCCTTGTTTTTCAAGGTAATACTTTGAGAAGAAGTTAACGAAATATTTAAGCTTGAAGTACAATCATTAAATCCATTCGCTGAAATCTTAGAGTTTGCGGTAAAACTACTAGAAGATCCTTGAGGAATGTTGAGTTCAATCTTAGTGTTGTTTGCTGTTTCAGAAGAGGTGTTATGGTAATACACGTCAAATCTTAATTCGTCTCCTGCATTTACTCCTGTTAAAGGTGTTTTCCACTCAGTGCCAGTGTCTTGCGTATAGTTGTATGCTCTCAAAGGGTGATCAGTAGATTCTGTGTTAAATGCTTTTGATGTTGCTGGTGGTGGTGTTACTGATTTAGAAACATCAGCATAAAACACGACATGTCCATTGTTTGAGGCTTGGACTTGGCCCAAATCAATAATGGCAGTGTTTCCTGAAACAGTAATGGTAACA
>JBAYXY010000023.1:0-7800 GCA_041673285.1 Minisyncoccota bacterium | reverse complement strand
CATCTTCTCCTATTTTTTTTTAGAGTATCTATATTTAACGTTCTTTTCATATAATTATATTTTTATAATGTTTTTAATATTTCCTGTTTCTTTTAAATCTTTTTCAAATTCTTCAATTTCTTTATTTATTTTAAATTCTTTAATTTCTGTTTTTAAAGAGATTCCTTTTTCTGTTTTTGATTTTCTTATTTCTTCTAAATACTTAATCATGAGATCTCCTTTTTTTTCGAGGTTGCTGTTTAATAGGTTTTTATCAAAGTGCGGAAAGTCTGTTAGATGAATGCTTTTTTCTTCTTTAAAATAATTTTGATAGATCTCTTCTGTTATGTAAGGTATGATTGGAGCAAACATTTTTAGGATAGACAAAAGTGATGTATAAAGTGTGTATTTTGCTGATTTTTTAAGTTCGGAATTGTCACCATAGATTCTCCATTTTGATAATTCTAAATAATTGTCACAAAAAGAATTCCAGAAAAAGTTCTCAGTAACTGTTTTTGCCTGGGCAATTTCTCTTTTTTTATAAAGAGTATCAACTTCTTTTATAACTTTATTTAATTTAATTAAAAAGTATTCATCTAAAAGATATAAATTTTTAGGTTTTATTTTACTTAGATTCTTTGATGCAAAGCGAGAAGCATTGATTAACTTTGTGATGAGTTTTTTTCCGTTTTGAAGTTCGTTTTCATCATACTTAATGTCCTTTCCAAAAGAAACATTTGCGGACCAATATCTTAAGGCATCTACTCCATATTTTTCTATAACGGATTTAGGCTCAATAATGTTTCCTTTTGATTTAGACATTTTCTCTCCTTTTTTATCTAGGACAAATCCTGAGATTAAAACTTCTTCCCAAGGAATTTTGCTTTCTATATATTCAGATCTAACAATTGTATAAAAAAGCCATGTTGAAATAATGTCATGAGCTTGTGCTCTTAAGCTTAGTGGAATGAGTTTTTCTTTGGTTAGGTTTTCTAGTATTTGAGGAGTCAAAGAGCTTGTTGCCCATGTATCCATGACATCTTTTTCAGGAATAAAAGTGTTATTTCCGCATTTGCAAATTTTCTTTGGGTTTTGAGAGAGTGGGTCTACTGGTAAGTCTTTTTCATCTGGCAAGATGATGTTTCCACATTTTTCACAAAACCAAACTGGAAATGGAATCCCAAAAAATCTTTGTCTTGAAATGCACCAATCCCATTTTAAGTTATGAACCCAATTTTCATATCTATGGATGAGATGTTTTGGTTTCCATTTTATTTGCTTTCCTCTTTGAATAAATTTTTCTTTATTTTCAATGATTTTAATAAACCATTGATCAGTTGTTAAGATTTCTATTTCTGTTCCACATCTTTCGTGTGTATTAACGGGGTGTTTTATTTCTTCTTGCTTAATGATTTCAAGCTTTTTAATGATTTCTTTTCTTGCTTCTTTGATTTTCATACCTTCAAATTCTTTTGCAAGATTTGTCATTTTTCCATTTTTAGAGATGGATGTTTTTAAGTCTAGGTTGTGAGTTAAATACCACTCAATGTCAGTGACATCTCCAAAAGTACAGCACATGACAGCACCAGTTCCTTTTTCAATTTCTACTTTATCATCTTCAATAATTTTAACTTCATTTTTAAAGAGTGGAACAATGGCTTTTTTATTGATCAAGCTTGTATATCTCTTATCTTTTGGGTTTACAAAAATGGCAACACAAGATGATAAAAGTTCAGGCCTTGTGGTTGCAATTACTATCTTTCCTCCGTTTTTTAAATCAAAGTTTATATAATAAAAAATAGAGGGAATAGTTTTATTTTCAAGCTCAGCTTGAGCGACTGCAGTTTCACATAGAGGACACCAAAAAATAGGTGCCTTTTTCTTATAGGCAAGATTTTTATTAAATAAATCAATAAAATATTTTTGTGATATTTTTTGACACTGATTGTCAATAGTTGAATAAGATAAATTAAAATCACAAGACATTCCGATGTCTTTCCAATTTTGAATAAAGTTTGGTCTAGTTTCTTCTAAAACTTCATTGCAAAGTTTGATAAAATCTTTTCTTTGCATTTTTTTAGAAGAGACATTTTTTTCTTTTTCAATAAATTTTTCTGTTGGAAGGCCATTATCATCTGTTCCAAAAGGAAAAATAATTGTTTTTCCTTTCATTCTTTCGTATCTTACAATAATATCTTGATGAGTGTATGATACGGCGTGTCCTATGTGCATTTTACCACTGATTGTTGGTGGTGGAGTGTCTACTGAATAGACTTTCCCTTTTTTTTTAAAGCCATAGACGTTGTTTTCTTCCCAATAAGTCTGCCATTTTTTCATATGCTATTCATCTTCCTTATTATGACTTAAGACTAGCCAAAACATTATTATTAAAATAACTATTATTATGATAAAAATCCAAAAATCGCTCATATTCTTAAAATATCATTATTTGTTTAAAAATTCAAGTAAATACTTATAGAGATTATAGATACTTCCCGCTCCCATAATAATGAGAAGGTCTCCCTTTTTTAAATTTTTTTCAATAAATAATTTTGCGGTATCAAAATCTTGAAGAAAAGAGCAGTTTTTGTGATTGGTTTCTGAAACTAGCTCTTGAGAGCTTGTCTTTTTTTGCTTTTCTCTTCCTTTTACAGTATAGATTGGGAAAATTAATAATTTGTCTACATAGTCTTTTAAAAGAGATTCTTGAAAGACTTTTTTAAAATCGTTGAATAATCTAAAAGTTCTGTCATATTGATGAGGTTCAAAAATGCAATAGATTTTTTTGTTTTTATTTTCTTCTCTGATGGCTTTCAAGGTAGCTTTTATTTCTGTTGGGTGATGTGCATAATCATTAATAATGGTAAAGTCAAAGGAGTGATCGTCTATATCCATTCTTCTCCATGTTCCTTTGAATTTAGAAAGGGCTTTTAGTGAAATTTCATCTTTGATTTTAAGTGTTCGTGCTGTTTCAAGAGCGTGCATGGCATTGAGAATGTTAAATTCTCCGCCTACACCTAGCTTAGGTTTAATGGTTTTGTTTTTATCAAAGACAATTTTGTTATTGCTTTTTATGAGCTTTTCTATTTGTTTTTCAAGAATAACTTTTTTTGATTGTTTTGCAAATTCATTAAAGCTTTTTTTAATATTTTCAAAGTTTTTAAAGTAATCTAAATGATCTTTTTCAATATTTAAGATGACACCAATGTCTGGATGATAATTTAAAAAAGAATTTTCGTATTCGCAGGCTTCAAGAACAAGATATTTTGAGTTTCCAATTCTAACATTTGTGTTGTCAAATTCTTTTAAGGTTGTTCCTATAATAACCGTTGGGTCCAGCTTAGCTTCAATTAGGATCAAGGAGAGCATGGCTGTTGTGGTTGACTTTCCATGAGTTCCCGAGATGGCAATGGTGAATTTTTCTTTTGAGAGTTTTCCCAAAGCCTCAGGATAGCTTAAGAGATTTAGTTTTCTTTTTTTTGCATCAATATAATCTTTATTGTTTTCTTTGATGGCAGGACTATAAACCACTAAATCAAAATCTTGTTTAAGTCCATTTTGATTTATGTTAATTGTCATGCCCTCTTTTTTGAGTGATTGAATAAGATCTGTTTCAGAAGTATCTGAGCCATGAATCTTATGTCCTTTTCTTAAATAATATCTAGCTAATGCGGAGACGCCAATGCCTCCAATGCCTATAAAATAGATTTTCATAATTGAATGTTTTTTAATAATGAATTATTTTTTATAAACTCTATAGATTTTACTTTGGTTCTCAAATCAATGAGGATTTCATCATTGATTTGTGGAATCTCGTCCTTATTAATTTTATTGAATTGCATCATTTGTAGTCTTCCTAAGGTAATGTGTGGAATAAAATTACTTATTTCAAATTCATTTTGAAGATTTTTTAGTATTTTATTTTCTTCTCCAAAAATCCAAATCATTTTATTACAAAAATCAACTTGATTGAAACTAATAGAAAAAGGCTTATGGCTTTTAATTACTTTTTCAAATTTTTCAGTATAACCTAAATAAAGAAAAAGATTTTCTTGTCTTGTCCATTTTACGGGAGCTTTTCTTAAAAAGTTAGTTTCAATTTTTTTTTGAACGTTTGTTAATTTCTTTTTAAATGAATTATTAAAATTAATGGCGACAAGGATTTTATTTTCCATATCTTCTTTTTCTTGATTCAAAATTATGAATGGCTTTTGTTAACTCTTTTTTATTAAAATCTGGAAAAAGAGTCTTTGTAAAATAGAGTTGAGAATAGGCTGTGTCCCACATCATAAATCCTGCTGAGTTGTGCGGGTCTTCATCAACCCCTGTTCTAATAACAAAGTCAACCTTAGGAAGGTCTTTTGTCCAAAGATTTTCTTTAATGGTTTTTTCTGTAACTTTTAGATTTTTTTTCTTGATTTCATTTATAGTATAAATCATTTCATCAGTACCATTATATGCTAAAAGAAAAGTTAGGTAAAGCTTTTTATTATTTTTAGTTTTTTCAATACAAGCGTTTATTGTTTTTTGATAATTTTTAGGGAAGATTTCTTTCCATTTTCCAATAACATTGGTATTTATCCCGTTTTCCATTATTCTTTTGTCTTTTAAAAGTTTTTCAAATTGAGAATGTATTAATTCAATTAGGTTTTCTATTTCTATTTTACTTCTTTTTGTGAGGTTGTCGTAGGATGCTCCCCAAAAGGAAAAGTAAGGGATTTTCATTTGAACAATGCTTTCGTAAAGTTCTTCAAATCTTTCTGCTCCTTTTTTATGCCCTAAGCTAGTGTTTAAAATCTTTTTCTTAGCCCAACGTCTATTTCCGTCAGGAATAATTGCAAGGTGTTTCAATTTCATAATTAATTTTTTCAATTTTAATTGGATCTTTTAGATTTTCTTTTGCAAAAATATAGCCTAGTATAAAAGACAAAAGAGAAATTAAAAAAACAGCAAGAAATAGTACAATTTCTTTTTCATAATTTTTGACAAAATTTCTAATTTTTGCTAAGATTTGCATATAAAATTAATACTGTTTCTAATATATATTAAATCAGTTTATAGTAAAAATGTCAAAAACAAAAGCATCAGGAACAACTAGACTAGGAAGAGATTCAAGACCTAAATATTTAGGAGTTAAGCTTTACGATGGACAACAGGTTAAAGCTTCAAATATTATTGTTCGTCAAAGAGGAACAAAGTTTTTAGCTGGAAAGAATGTTAGAGTAGCAAGAGATAACAGCCTCTATGCTCTTAAGGATGGAGTAATTAAGTTTTCTACTAAAAGAAAAGTAAAGTTTGATGGAACCCAAAGAGTTGCAAAAGTTGTTAATGTAGAATAAATTTAACAAGCTCTTTGAATAAAGGATGAGGCCTTAATGGCCTTGATTTTAGTTGTGGACAAAATTGACAAGCCATAAAGAAGGGATGATCTTTTAATTCAATCATATCAATGGAGGCAAAAACAAGATTGTTTTTTTCTAATATGGTCTTACATTCTTTTTTGAGTTTGAATTTGTGTCTATATCTTTCTTCAATGATTTCCTTTTTATAGATTTCAAAAGCTTTTGTTTTTTGATTTATTTTAGTTTTAAAAGCACCCAATTTTATTCTTCTTTTTGTAAAAACTGGAAGTTCTAATTTACAAACGTTCTTTGCAAATTCAAGAATTGCTAAATTAAAACCTTCATTTAATCCCAAAAAAGGAATATTATTTTCTCTTACATATTTAATGGCATCAATAATTTCTTTGTTTTCTTCTTCAAAAAATCCTGACATAATAACAGCATCAAACTTTTTGTTTTTTGAAAACCATTCTATCTTAGGTTTCACATTGAAAGACCATGATGCATGTTTGATAGCTTCTATAACAGATACGTGAGAGTCGGTTGAGGTATTATCTGCGTCGATTAATCCAATTTTAATTTCCTTTTGATTGTTTTTAATTTTTTTAACAAGTTCTCTCCACTCTTTGAGGTTTTTTGTTTTTTTTTCTAAGCCGAATTTTTCTAAAATTCTATCACCTAATCCTTGGTCTTCAAAGTTTATGGGGATTTCATAAATAGTTTCTATATCAGGAGAAGAAATAATGTCTTCTTGCCTTAAGTTACAAAAAATTGATATTTTTCTTTTTCTTGTTTCATCTAAGGGTTTACTTGATCTTCCGAATATAAAGTCGGGCTGAATACCAGTTTCATTGAGCATTCTGGCTGCAGTTTGGGTAGGTTTTGTTTTCATTTCACCTGTTGCAGATAAGATTGGAAGATAGCTAACAAGAACAAAGAGTACATTTTTTGGTTCTTGCAGTTTCATAATTCTTGCAGTTTCTAAAAAGAGCATATTTTGATATTCCCCAACGGTTCCTCCTATTTCAATTAAAACAAAATCAGCTTTTGTTTTTTCTTCTACTTTTTTAATCCTTGAGATAACTTCATTTGGAATATCAGGAACAACTTCAACACATCTTCCATTAAAGCCTAGACTTCTTTCTTTTTTAATAATTGATAAATAAACACTTCCAGTTGTTAAGCAATTATCTTTTGTTAAATTAACATCTAAAAATCTTTCATAGTTTCCTATGTCTAGGTCGCATTCTATGCCATCATCTGTTACAAAGATTTCTCCATGTTCAATGGGATTCATGGTTCCTGCATCAACATTAATATATGGATCTATTTTTATAGCAGTGACTGTATATCCTTTTGATTGTAAAACTTTTCCGATAGAGGCTGCTGTAATTCCCTTGCCAACAGAAGACATTACTCCTCCTCCAACAAAGATGTATTTAGCCATAATTTTATTTGCCCTCTTTATCTATAATTACGTTAATTGTGGATTTTAAGTCTTTTTTGAATTTAATTTCTATTTTATAATCGCCAATTTTTTTAATTGCTTCTTTTAGTATTAGTTGTTTTGAGTCAACTTCAAATCCGTTTTCTTTTATTTTATCTGCAATTTTAGAAGATGAGATTGCAGAAAATAATTGTCCTTCATCCCCTGCCTTTGCTTTAATAACGAATCTTTTGCCTTCTATTTTTTTTGCTAATTCAAGAGCTAGTTTTTCTTTTTGTTTTTGTTTTTCCTCTTGTTTTGCTTTATCTTCTTCTGCTTTTTTAAGTAATTCAGGAGTTGCTTTGACTGCTAAATTTCTGGGAAATAAAAAGTTTCTTGCGAATCCATCTTTAACATTTTTAACTTCTCCTTTATTTCCTAGTTTATCTATATTTTCAAGTAATATTACTAACATATCTTTATTTATTATTAATTATCTCTATTGCTTTTTCAAGTTGTGTGTCTTTATTATTCTCAACATCTTCTTCAGTTAATTCTATTTCAAGATGGGGCTTAATTCCAATGTCATGAATTATTTCATCATCTGGGGTATACCAATTTTCAGTTGTGATTTTAATTATTGAGCCATCACTTAAATACATAACTTTTTGGACTAAACCTTTTCCAAATGAGGTTTCACCTACTAACATAGTATCTTCTATATTTGATTTTAAAGCGCCTGCTAAGATTTCAGCAGCAGAAGCAGTTCCCTTGTTTATTAAGATAACAATTGGAATATCCGCTAATTTTCCAGGACCATTTGATTTTAGCCAAAAGCATTCATTATTTTTATCACATTCTTTTACAATTGGAAGATCTTTTTTAAGAAAAAGTGAGGCTACATTTTTGGCTTCATGAACTAATCCTCCAGGATTGTTTCTTAAATCTAGGATAATACCTTTAATGTTTCCTTTGTTTAAAATTGCAGTAACTTCTTTTTCAACATCTCTTGATGTTGTTTCTGAAAATTGGAAAATAGACAAAAGTGCTATT
>JBAYXY010000022.1:0-7891 GCA_041673285.1 Minisyncoccota bacterium | reverse complement strand
AGAGAGTCAGGAGGAAGAATGAATTATGGGGTTTGCTATATTTCAAGTATTTGTGTATAGCAAATCCACTTTTTTTTATTTGACAAAAATTAAATAGTAAGGTATAAAGAAGATACTTTCTAGTAGCTATATTAGAAAGCAGTGTGTGTAAGGGTTCATATTTTTTAGTATTGTAGAAAAAATAATGAGCTTTGTTTTTCATAGTAAGCACAGAAGACGTCAATATATTGACGTCTTTGTGCATTAAAAAGCTTGATTTTGTAGAAGAATTTTGTTAATGTACTTATATGAATAAAAAAATTCAACCAAAATATTTTGAAAAGGCAAAAATTAAATGTGCTTGTGGTACAGTTTTTGAAATTGGCTCAACAAAAGAATTAATGGAAGTTGAAATTTGTTCAAGTTGTCATCCATTTTATACAGGACAAGAGCGAAGAACTGGTGAGATGGGTAGAGTTCAAAAGTTCAAACAAAGACTTGCCAAAAAAGCAAAACTAGAAAAAGATGGAAAATAATGCAAAAGCAATTATTGTTGAAATAAGGGCAGGCGTTGGAGGTGATGAAGCTGCTCTTTTTGCAGGAGATCTTTTTAAAATGTATTCAAGATACGCTCAAGATAAAGGCTGGAGCGTGTTTTTGTTATCTGAGAATAAAAGTGAGGGAGGAGGAATTAAAGAGGTGGTTTTTGAAGTTAAAGGAGACTCTGCGTATAGTGATTTAAGGCATGAAGCAGGGGTGCATAGAGTGCAAAGAATACCAAA
Organism: Minisyncoccota bacterium; assembly: GCA_041673285.1. Lineage (GTDB taxonomy): Bacteria > Patescibacteriota > Minisyncoccia > Minisyncoccales > Minisyncoccaceae > JAAZMU01. The sequence goes on along the minus strand of JBAYXY010000022.1, from coordinate 7,130 downwards.
GACAGAAAAGTCAGGAAGAGTGCATACATCTACGGCAACAGTTGCGGTTTTACCAAAATTGGAAAAAGCTGAAATTAAGCTAAATCCTCATGATATTTCAATGGAAACAACAAAAGCATCAGGGCCTGGTGGCCAATATGTTAATAAAAGAATGACAGCTGTAAGAGTGGTTTACTTGCCAACGGGACTAACAGTTTTTTGCCAGACAGAAAGAAGTCTTGAACAAAATAAAGAACAAGCACTCTCACTTTTGGCTGCGAAGATAAAAGACGAAGAAAGGAGAAAAAGTATCTCAGAAATAGAGGGCAAAAGAAGAGAGCAGATTGGAAGTGCTGATAGAGGTGAGAAGATTAGAACGTATAATTTTCCACAAGATAGAATAACAGACCATAGAATTAATAAAAAATGGCATGGAATAGATGCATTTCTTCAAGGGAAAATAGATAAAATGATAAAGCAATTAAAACAAGGATTGAGTTAATCCTTGTTTTTTTATGGGAAGATCATTCCTTGACATGTAGTTGACATAGAGCCATTGTCTATATATTGTTGAAAACACCATGTTAATGTTTGCACTCTTGAAGCATAGGTTGCAGATCCGCCGTAATATCCTGAGGCGGCATTATACTCTCCTGCTCCATTTGCTCTTGCACCTAAACGACTTAAATAAACAGCGGAAGCGGTTAAGGCATCTTCAAAATTCCAAGGATTAGGAACGGCATGTCCTGTAAATTTAGCAACATCAGCTTTAACTGTATTCCATGTACTTGGAATAAATTGAGCAGGTCCCATAGCACCACCAAATCCAAAAGGAACATAACCCTTAGGGCAATTAATGACTCCATTGGCGGAAATTGTAATGGATGTTCTTGCTGCGTGGTATCCGCCTGAAACACAATCTGGAATCCAACAAGAAACTGGGACTTTGGAACTATCATATCCAAGTTGTTTCATAAGTTCTAAAAAAGGAGCAAGGTCTCGATTGTAGTGTGCTATTCTTTGAATAAGTCCTCCATTTGTATAAAGAACCCCACTTGTCTGTCTGTAGCTTGTTCCTGCTCCTGTAAAGGTTCCTCCACCTGTTTTATGATCTGTGATATAACACTGCCCAACGTTTCTTCCTAATGCTGATTCTTGGGAAATAATGGCGAGAATAAAAGCAGGTCTTACTCCAACTTTAGGTCCAATTCCTTTGGCAATATTTAAAAGTGTTCCAAACTCTGGTTGTTCTTGTCCTGGTAAAAGTCCCACTAATTGAATGAGTCTTTTTTCGATTTCTGCTTGCTTGTTTTCAATATCTTTTTTCCCTTGAAGTGATTCTTGATATTGTTTTTCAGTGATTGAATGTAAGTATTCTTGTTCTTTTTTGGCTTCTTCTGAGGCACTTTTTTGTATTCTTTGGAGCTCAACATAACTTTCCTGCTCTCCTTTTTTTGTTTGTAAACCCTCCTTTTCTTCACTTAATTTAGCTTGCAGATCTTGAAAACTTTTTAAAATATCTTGGTTTTTGTTGTTTAAAATTTCGTAGTAAATAAAGTTGTCAAAAAAGCTTGATATAGTGCCAGATGTTAAGAATATTTCCAAAGGGCTTTTTTCTCCACTTTCATAAATTGCTTGAAGGATAAGGGCAATCTTTCTTTTTTGTTCTTCGATTTCTTCTTTTGTTTCTTCGATGCTGATTTCAGTGTCTGTTATTTTATAGCCTAAACTTTTAATGGATAAATTAGATTGATAGATTTGATTATTTAAATTGGTAATCCGACTACTTATTTTATAAATTTCATTTTCTAAAGTCTTTTTCTCACTGGCTTTTTGATTGACATCTTTTTCTGCAAAAGCCATTTTAACATTTAAATAGGTTTTACATTTTTCTAAAAGCTCTTGAAAGTCTTTTTTTGAGAACTCTTTTTCTTTTTCATCTAAAATACTAGAATTTTCACAAATTTTAGTTAAGTCAAGACTTGGGTCTAATGCCCCAAATGCAAAAATAGGGAGGAAAAAAAGAATCCCTAAGAATAGTTTTAACTTATTCTTCTTTGTCTTCATCTTTTGGCGTTTCTTCATCTTTTAGTTTTTCTTCATCTAATGTTTTGTCTTCTGTTTTAAGAACACTAGCGATAACCTCTTCTTTGTTTGTTAGTATTTCAACTTCTTTTCCTAATTTAATGCTAGAAACATCAATAAAGTCTTCAAATGTTTTAAGTGAAGAGACATCAATTTCAATTTTATGAGGTAGATTCTTTGGAAGTGCTTTTACGTGTAAAATATTTAAACTTTGAATAAGGGTTCCTTGAAGGGCAACTGCAGGTGCAGTTCCTTGAAGCTCAATAGGAATCTCTGCTTCTATTTTTTCTTTCAAATCAGGACTATAAAAATCAATGTGAATGAAATGACCTTTTAGTGGATCTGTTTGAAAATCATGAATTAAAACAGTGTATTTCTTTTTATTGTTTTCAAGTTCAATTAAGGATGTTTGTCCTGCAGACTTATAGAGTTTTTCAAACTCGTCTTTTTTTACTTTAAGTAAGATGTTTTCTTTTAATTGAGGACCGTATAGTATTGCTTTAACATATCCCTTGCTTGCTTCTTTTTTTTCTCTTAATTCTGCTTTTAGTGAATACATATTATTTTATTTAACTGATTACTCTTTTATAATAGCATTTTGCTAATTATTTTCAAGCTCTTTTTCAAGGGCTTCTTTTGCATGGTCTGGGTTAATTCTTCCTTTTGATTTTGCCATAACTTGACCGATTAAGAATTGTAAACTGGCAGTTTTTCCCTTTTTATAATCTGAAATAGCATTTGCATTTGAGTTTAAAACTTCTTGAATAATGTTTTGAATTTGATCCATAGACTTGATTTGTTTTAACCCCTTGTCATCAATAACATGTGAAGGGTCAGAACCATGCACATACATTTCTTTTAAAACTGTTTTTGCAATTTTACTATTAATGTCTCCTTTAAAAACAATGGTAATAAATTCTGCAAAGTTTTCAGGGTCTATTTTTGAGCTAAAATCAGTGATTTTTCCTTTTGCAAGACCGATTAAATCTGAGGTTAAATAATTACAAGTTAATTTAATCAAATCAAAATAGTGTTTTCTGTCTATTTTAATGGATTCCATCCAGTCTAAAAGTTCTGAGGCAACCTTTTCAAAATAAGAGGCAAAGCTTTTGTTTTCTATAAAGATTTCAAGAATCTTTTTATCTTGAATGCCATATTCTTTTTTAAACCGAATTCTTTTATTCTCTGGTAATTCTGGAATCTCATTTCTTAATCTGTTTATTCTTTCTTCTTTGATGTTAAGGCAAGGCAAATCTGGGTCAGGAAAATATTTATACTCATGGCTTTCTCCTTTCTCTCTTTGACTGACTGTTTTTTGTTTTTGTTCATCAAATCCTCTTGTTTCTTGAATGACTTGCTCTCCATTATCTAAAAGATTAGATTGTCTTTTGATTTCATACAAAATGGCTTTTTCAACAGTTCTAAAAGAGTTTAGGTTTTTGATTTCAACTTTTGTTCCAAGCTTTTGATCTTCTTTTTTCTTAAGCGATAAATTAACCTCTATTCTCATTTCTCCTTTTTCCATATTAGCGTCGGAGATATTTAAATACCTAGCAATTAATTGCAACTCTTTTACAAAATCAATGACTTGACGGCTTGTTTTAAAATCAGGTTCTGTGACAAGCTCAATTAAGGGAACGCCTGCTCTATTAAAGTCAATCAAAGACTCATTTTCTTTATGAATGAGTTTTCCTGCGTCTTCTTCTTGATGAATTCTATTTATGCTGATTCCCTTTAAATTTCCATTTGTGCAAATGGGATAATCTAATTGTGAGATTTGATAACCTTTAGGAAGATCAGGATAAAAATAGCTTTTCCTGTCAAACCTTGTTTTTCGTGCAATCTCACAATTTAAAGCAAGGCCAAATTTAATAATATTATCAATGGCTTTTTCATTGATTAAAGGAAGGGTTCCTGGGTGTGCCATGCAAACAGGACAAATGTTAATATTTGGGGTTTTTTCATTAGCATCATTTAAACAAGAACAAAACATTTTTGTTTTTGTTTTGGATTCAATGTGTATTTCAAGACCAATTGTAACATCGTATTTATTTCCCATAGTTTTTCATAATTTTTACTGAGGAGCTTGTGCCAATAATGTCTGCACCTGCTTTAATCATTAAAAGTGCATCCGCTGTTGTTTTAATATTACCTGATGCTTTGATTAAAAGTCCTTTTGCATTTTTTCTCATAATTTTTAAGTGTCTTGCTTTTTCTTCTAATTCCCTATTTTCTAAGGGGTCTTTGCTGGTGGCTGTTTTAACACAAATTGCACCTGCTTTTTTTACAGTTTGAGATGTTTTTGCTATTTCTTCGTCAGTTAAATAGCCACTTCCGATAATCACTTTTGTGTTTTGAATTTTACAAATGGCTTTTAAGTCTCTTAAGACTTGATCCCATTTTTCATGCTTTACAAAGGGAATGTTTAAAACAATATCAAGTTCATCTGCACCATCTTGAACTGCTTTTTTAGAAGCTTCAATTCTCTTTTTTGAATCTGAATCTCCAATAGGTTCATCAATTAAAACAACAACTTTAATGTCAGTATCTTTTAACTCTTTTTTAGCTAACTTTACCCATTTAGGATTTACACACACACCTCTGAAATTATAATGAAGGGCTTCTTTTGTGGCCTTAAGAATATCTTCTTTTTTTACAGCTTTACCTATTTTTGTGTGATCTATGTATTTGTTTAATTCCATATTACTGATTTAATTTATTAATAATAGCGTTAAAAACTTCATTGATGGGTTTTTCTCCATTAATGATTTCCCATTTGCAAAATGTTTGACTTTTTGCTGTTTTTAAATATCTTTTTCTAATATCATTTAAGAAAGGTAAGTTATTCTCGTTTCTGTCTAAATTAGAAATTCCTTTTTCTTTTGCTTTTCTTTTTTGAGATTCTTCCCCTGTTATATCTAAGAGAAAACAAATGTCTGGTTTGGGAAGATTGAAAATGCTATCTAACTTAAGAACTTTTTCTCCTTGATAAACAATGGTTGATGTGAAATAGCGATCACAGATAATGGTTTTTTCTTTTTCTTTTGCTTTTAAGATACTACTTTTAAATTGTAATATATCTGCGTAAAAAAGTAAAAGCTCAACATCTTCTTGAAATTGAATTCTTTTGTGTAAAAAATGATCAATGATTTTCCCTATTTTTGTATTGTAAGCAGGAAAGGAAAGAAATAGACTTTCTTTAAAATGTTTTTTAAGAAGGTTTGTTTGTGTTTCTCCCCCACATCCATCAATGCCTTCTATAACAATGAATTTTAGCATAAGCTTTAATCTTTTGTTTCTAACTTGCTTTCTTCTAATTCTTTTTGATAAGCATACTTTGCTCCCTTTTTTTTATAATAAGGTTTGCTGGTTCTTGTTTTAAGTTCTTGGAAGATTAATTGACAAATCCTTGTTTTAGGATATAAAAGGACGGGTATCATACCAATATTTTCCATTTCTAAAACAATTCTTCCTCTAAATCCTGGATCAATGTGTCCTGCTGTTGAGTGGACGACAATGCCCAGTCTTCCTAAGCTAGACCTTCCATCAATTCTTGCTGTAATATCATCTGGAAGGAAAACTTCTTCAATAGTAATGCCTAAGACAAACTCTTTGGGATGAAAAACAAAAGGTTCATCGTCTTCTAACTTGATGAGCCTTGTTGTTCCTGCATGAAAGTCAGGGTCTCTTGTGTCTATAAAAGGCCTTTTGCTGTGTTCAAAAACCTTAAATTCATTTCCTAATCTTAAATCAAGAGATGCGGATCCGAGTTGTTTTTCGTAATCAGGCTTAGGTGAGATTTGAATCTTATTTTGTTCGATACAGGCTTGAATGTCTCTATCAGATAAAATCATGATTCAATAACTTCAATTCCCATTGATCTTGCAGAGCCTTCAAGAATTTTCAAGGCAGAGTTAATGTCATTTGCATTCAAATCTTTCATTTTTCTTTCTGCAACTTCTTTTAATTGGGCTTTTGTAATTTTACCAACCTTTTTTTTGTTTGGTTCTGAGGAACCTTTTTCTAATCCTAATGCTTTTTTAATTAATTGAGAGACAGGAGGTTCTTTTAAAATATAGTCATAGCTTCTGTCATCGTAAACTATAATTTCAACGGGTATTTTAAAACCCATGTTTTCTTTAGTGTCTGCATTAAACTTTTGGCAAAACTCTGCCATATTAATGCCTGTAGGGGCTAATGCTGGTCCTACGGGTGGTGCTGGATTTGCTTTGCCTGCAGATATTTGTAATTTTACAGTTGTTTTTATTGTTTTTGCCATATTATAATTTCTTAACTTGAAGAGAATCTAGTTCAAGTGGTGTATCTCTTCCAAACATATTAATTAACACCTTAACTTTTCCTTTTTCTTTGTCTATTCCTGATATTTTTCCATCAAAATCTTTAAAAGGTCCATCTATAATTTTAACAACATCGCCTTTTTTAAAGTCAACATTGAATTCTGGTTCTTCTGCTGACATTCTTTTTTTAAGGGCTTCAATTTCTTCTTTTGATACTGGAAGAGGAATTGTTCCTGAGCCTACAAAACCTGTAACATTCGGAGTGTTTCTGACAACATACCAAGAATCATCGGTGACAACCATTTCAACCAAAACATAGCCAGGGTAGATCTTTTCTTCTACGGTTCTTTTTTTTCCGTTCTTAATTTTGATTTTCTTTTCTTTAGGAACAATGACATTAAAAATCTTATCATCCATTGAAAGTGATTCTATTCTTTGTTTTAATCCTTTGGCAACTGCATCTTCATAACCTGAATATGTATGAAGAACATACCATCTTCTTTCTTTTGTTGTTTTTTGTTTTGTCATAATTACTTAAGAATAAAGGTTTTAAGTATATCTGAAAATGCAAGGTCTAACAAACCTAGAATGGAGGCTACAATAAAAGAAAAAACAATAACATTAACAACGTATTTGAAGGTTTCTTCTTTGGTTGGCCAAGTGACATTTCTTAATTCTTTGAAAACGCCTTTCAGAAAGTTACTCATAGGGTTACAATAACAAAAAGGGTTGAAATTGTCAATTGCTAGACTTGTCCAATACAAAACC
>JBAYXY010000021.1:0-7953 GCA_041673285.1 Minisyncoccota bacterium | reverse complement strand
GATCTACACGCTTTTGCAAGATGAGTATGATTCATTTCATGCTCATTTTGTATTAGAAAGCGTTTTTATTTCATGCCGGTTTTGTATTGGACAAGTCTCATATTTGCAATATCATTCAATCTTAGTATATAATATAATTATGATATTAATTGCAGGATTAGGAAACAAAGATAAAAAATACAGAAACACTCCTCACAACATCGGCTTTGAAACCATTGACTTCATTCAAGAAAAATACAACTTCCCCGAATTTTCCTTTTTCAAAAACAATCTTCTTTCAAAAAAAGGAAACATTGTTTTAATAAAGCCTCAGACTTACATGAACAACTCTGGCATCGCTATTAAAGAAGCCGTCTCCTATTTCAAAATAAAAGAAGACCACACCTATATCATTCAAGACGAAAACAAATTAGAACTAGGAACATTTGAAATTAGCAAAAACATTCCTGCTTTCGGACACAAAGGCATTCAATCCATTATTGAAAACTTAAAAACACAAGACTTTACAAGAGTCAGAATAGGAATAAAAAACAAAGAAGTCGGTGACTTAACCGAATATGTTTTAAAAAAGTTTAAAAAACAAGAACAAGAAATTATAAGAAGTGTCATTCAAGAAGCCATCGAAGCTCTTGACAAAACAATACAAAATAATATAGAAGATTAAAATATGAAACTTGTCATCGTAGAAAGTCCAACAAAAGCAAAAACAATTGAAAAGTTCTTAGGAAAAGATTTTAAAGTCTTATCCTCTTATGGACACGTAAGAGATTTACCTAAAAGCACATTTGGCATTGATGTTGAAAAAGACTTTGAACCCAAATATGTTATCCCAACAAAAGCAAGAAAAAACCTAAACTCCTTAAAAAAAGAAGCTGAAAAAGCAAGCGAAATTATTCTTGCAACTGACCCTGATAGAGAAGGAGAAGCCATCTCTTGGCATTTAATCAATGCTCTTAATTTAAAAGACTACAAAAGGGTTGTTTTTCATGAAATTACTAAATCAGCCATTGAAAACGCTATTAAAAACCCCATCAAACTAAATGAAAACTTAACCAATGCTCAACAAGCAAGACGAGTTTTAGATAGAATTGTAGGCTACAAACTCTCTCCTTTTTTATGGAAAAAAATCGCAAGAAACTTATCAGCAGGAAGAGTGCAATCTGTTGCTGTCAGACTAATTTGCGAAAAAGAAGAAGAAATTGAGAAATTTATTAAAGAAGAATACTGGACTATCAAAGCCTTGTTTCAAAAAGATAGACTAGATTTTGAGGCAGAATTATCTAAAATTAAAAACAAAAAAATTGATAAACTGCATATTAAAAACAAAGAGCAAGCCGAAACCATTAAAAAAGAATTAAATAATGCTGAGTATATAATTAAATCTATTCAAAAAAAAGAACTTAAAAGGCATCCTCAGCCACCATTTAAAACATCAACCTTGCAACAAGAGGCTAATAAGAAATTAAGATTCTCTTCTAAGATGACTATGCGCTTAGCTCAAAACTTATACGAAAGAGGATATATCACCTACCACAGAACAGACTCTTTCAATGTTTCAATTGAAGCTTTAAATAAAGCAGAAGAAATCATAAAAAAAGAGTTTGGAAATAGTTACTATCAAAAAAGAATCTTCAAAACAAAAGGAAGAGCAGAAGAAGCTCATGAAGCTATCAGACCAACCATGCAAAATATTCCAAAACTAGAAGACAAACAAAGAAAATTATATGATTTAATTTACAAACGTTTTCTCGCAAGTCAAATGTCCTCCGCTGTTTTTAACTCTCAAAAAATAGACATCATTGCTAGTGACTACACTTTCGAAGCCCACGGCTCAACTTTAAAATTTGATGGATTTTTAAAAATGTACGCCATGAAAGTACAAGAAACTGAATTACCAGAACTTGAAGAAAAGGAAATCTTAAATCTTAAAAAATTAGAAAAAGAACAGCATTTTACAATGCCACCCGCAAGATATAGCGAAGCTTCTCTTGTTAAAAAATTAGAAGAATACGAAATTGGAAGACCCTCAACTTACGCAACTATTATCTCAACTATTCAAGATAGAAACTACGTTAATAAAAATGAAGACCGAAGATTCTTCCCAACTGAAATAGGAATCACTGTTAATAGTATGCTTAAAAACAATTTTGAAAATAAAGTAGATTATAAATTCACAGCTGAAATGGAAAAAAAACTAGATCATATTGAAGAAGGAAAAGAAAATTGGAAAAAAATTGTCAAAGATTTTTACTTCCCCTTTCATGAAAACTTAGAAAAAAAATATGACCAAGTTAAAGAACAAAAACCAAAACCAGAACTAACAGACAAAACATGCCCAAAATGTCAAAAACCATTAGCAATCAAGTTTGGAAAATATGGAAAGTTTTTAGCCTGCACTGGATTCCCCAGTTGCAAACACGCAGAGTCTTTAGAAGACAATAAATTAAATATTGTTTGTCCATTGTGTGAAATTGGAGAAATTATTCAAAAAAGAACTAAAAAAGGCAAAATCTTTTATGGCTGTTCAAAATGGCCAGATTGTAATTTTGCACTTTGGGACAAACCCAATGGAGAAAAGTGTAAAGCTTGTGGATCCCTTATGGTTTTAAAAGGTAAAAAAATTGTTTGCTCAAATAAGAACTGCCTATAAATTATCTACAAATCCCTCTAATTCTTTTTCGCTTTTAAAACTAATCACCACTTGATAATTCTTTTTATTTGTTTTAATTTTAATATTATCGTATTTTAAAACTTTTTTAAATCTATTTTCAAATTCAAGTAAACACGCAGAATCCCTTAAATTTAATTCTTTTCTAGGATTTTTATACTCTCTAATCCTTTTTTCAAGATCTCTTATCTTTAAATTCTCTTCTAAAACTTGTTTTAAAAACATATCTTGCTCTTCTACACTTTCAAGAGAAAGCAAAACCTTTGCATGTCCCTCTGATATTTGCTCATTTCTTAAAGCCTCCCTTCCAAACTCTGAAAGATTCAAAAATCTAATTGTATTTGTTATTACTTCTCTACTCTTACCCATAATTTCTGCTATTTGCCTATCAAACAAACCAAACTCCTCTTTTAATCTTTTAAAAGCCTCTGCTTTTTCCATTGGATTTAGATTCTTTCTTTGAATATTTTCAATCAATGCTATCTCAAGCTTCTCTTGTTTATTTGGCTTTCGAATAATAACAGGAACTTTATCAATATTTGCTTTTAAACACGCCCTTAATCTTCGCTCTCCTGCAATCAACTCATAAATATTTACATCAATTTTTGTAACGATTAAAGGTTGTAAAACACCATATTTCTTAATAGACTCTGCCAAGCTCTCTATATCTTTTTTCTTAAAAAGTGCTCTTGGCTGATACGGGTTTTTCCTTATCTTTTTTGTTTCAATCCAAAAAACACTTTCTTTTGCACTTAAAACGTCTTCTTTATTTTGCTTACCCTTTTTTGGTATTAATGATTCTAAACCTCTACTCATAATTTTTTAATAAATTCTTCTGCAAGCTCTCTGAAGGCATTCACTGCTTTAGAACTTGGAGCATGCCTTAAAACTGTTCTTCCATATTTAGGAGATTCCGCTAAAGCAGTTGCTCTTGGAATTATTGCATCAAAAACATAATTCTCAAAATTTCTCCTTAATTCTTTTTCAACGTTTCGACTTACTTTATTTCTCCTCACATACATTGTTAAAACTGCACCTAAAACATTAAGATTACTTTCTAAATTCTTATTTATCAACTTAATATTCTCTACAAGTTGTGAAAGTCCTTCAATTGATAAATACTCTGCTTGAACTGGAATTAAAACATCATCTGCTGCCACGAGTGCATTCAAAGTAGGAAGCCCCAAAGAAGGAGGACAATCAATAAAAACTAAATCATAATTCCCTTTAACTGAATCAATCACTTTTTTTAATCGATATTCCCTATCTTTCATATTAACAAGATCAATGGCAGCCCCTGCAAGATCATGAGAGGTTGGAAGTATGTCATAGCCTAAAAAAACGGTTCTTTTAATTACTTCTTGCGGATGCACCTCTCCTAAAATTGCTTCATATACTGATTTTCTTAAATCCTTAGGATTAATTCCTAAAGAAAAAGTTGCATTTGCCTGAGAATCAAAATCTACTAAAAGCACTCGTTTCCCATAAGCAGTTAAAAAAACTGGTAAATTTACAGCAATTGAAGTTTTTCCTACTCCACCTTTTTGATTTGCTACTGCAATAACTCTTGTCATTGTTTTCTAGTATATCATTATATTAAATCTTTTTCTACTTTCTCTTGTGGATAAGTAATTTTATTTGGCCATATTTTCTTTCCTGGATAAATAACAGTACTCACCCCTGTTTTAACATTCTCCCCTATAATCGATCCAAGCTTCTCTCTTTTTGTATCTATTAAAACATCATTCACTAAACTTTTTATAGGTTTTTTATCATGTCTTAAGTTTGCAATAATCGTTCCTGCTCCCAAATTCACATTTGAGGAAATCACAGAATCTCCTACATAGGATAAATGATTAACATTTGTATTTTCACCAATAATGGAATTCTTAATTTCAACCGATGCTCCAATAGAACAATTATTTTCTATAATTGTATTTTCTCTAATATAGGCATTTGGACCAACTTTAACATTATCCCCTATATAAACAGGGCCCTCTATATAAACACCACTTTTAATGGTTGTATTTTTCCCTAAATAAACTTTGCCTTTAATAAAAGCTCCTCTTTCTACTTTCCCATATTTTTGAAATTTCAATCTTTTAAACAATAACTCCGCCATATTAAATAAATCCCAAGGATAGGACGCAGGAACCCAATGTTTTGCTTCTATAAAATTAAGATTGTCTAACTCTATTAATTTTTTAACATAATCCGTAATTTCATATTCCCCTCTTTCTGACCTTTTAATTTTTTCATCAAAAATAAATGTTGGAAAACAATACAATCCAATATTAGCAAAATTCGATTTAGGATTTTCAGGCTTTTCTTCAATCTGCACTGCTTTATTATCTTGAATTGTAACAATCCCAAAACTAGAAGGATTGAAAACTTTTTTTAAAGCAATTGCAGGACACTTTTTAATTAAAGATAAAATATCACTTTTTTGATAAAGGTCATCACCATTCATTACAATCACCTTCTCCCCTTTAATTTTAGAAACAGCAAGTCTTGCAGAATTTCCCGTTCCAATAATTTCATTATCAATAATATAGGTAATTTTAATTCCCCTATAATTACTCCCAATTGCATCTTTTATCTTATTTCCTAAATATCCTATTACAATAATTACCTCGGAAACTATTCCTTTTAAACTATCAAGATTATGCTCAATAATAGATTTCCCCAAAAGTTTAGTTAAAGGCTTGGGTATAGTTTTAGACAAAGGCAAAAACCTCAACCCATTTCCAGATGCTAATATTATTGCTTTCATATAATTAATTCCATTATTTTTTTAATAAGTTTTTCAGAATTATGAATTGCTTTATTCTCTTTTAAAAGAGGAAGCCCTATATACTTAGGATCATTATACTCGTTATATAAAACTAAATCAAATCCTTTTTGATTATTATAAATCACAAAATCTAATTTTCTATCTAAATACTTTTCTATTTCATCTGCAAAATTATGCACTTTAAAGCCATCTGTTTCCCCCTTTTTATTCTTTAAATTACAAATGTAAATTACTTTTGCTTTGCTTTTTTTAATCGCTTCTTTTACACGAGAAACAAGCAAGACTTGAATCAAAGATGAATACAAATCCCCAGGGCCAATAATAATAGCGTCCGCTGTCAAAAGCTTCTCATAAGCCTCTTTAAAAATATTTGCTTTTTTATCTAAAAAAACTCTTTTTATTCTTGAATTATGTTTTGGAATATCAATATTCGTTTCACCTTTAATTATTTCTCCATTTTCAAGTTCAGCACAAAGAGAAACATTATCTAACGTTGCAGGAAAAACTTTAAATTGAGTTTTGAAAAAATCATTTAAAACATCAATTGGATTTTCATCCTTCATTAAAATTGATGCAATCACTAAATTTAAAAGATGATGTCCTTTTAAATCACCCCTCTCAAATCTATAATCCAAAACTTTTTTATTCTCAAGTAAAGACAATTCTAAAAAAGCCCTTCTTAAATCGCCAACCGCAATTATGTTAAAATCCTCTCTTAATCTGAAAGAAGACCCTCCCGAATCAAGCGTTGCAGAAATAACACTAAGGTCAATCTTCTCTTTTTTAATGCAAGGCAAAACTACATTTGGCATTGCATTACCACCACCAATGCAAACAACTTTTTTCATATAAGTTCACTTAAAATCTGTTCCACTGTTTCCTCTTTTTTTGAAATTAAAGCTCTTTCAAAATATGGTTTCTTTTTAACCTCATAAAAAATGCCTAAAGGAATTTTTTCACCCTCCTCTATTTTTCTTAAAGCAGATTCTCTTGAATCTAAGTCTTTATTAGGAATCACATATGTCTTCTCATTATAATGAGCTGTAAAATCTAAAAATGAAACACATGGTGTTAAAACCTCTATTATAGAAAACCCTTTATGCGCCAGCCCTCTTTTTATTAACTCCTCTAAATGTTTAATATTTCCACTATATCCTCTTGCTATAAAAGTTGCGTTAGATGCAAACATCAACAAAAGTAGATTTAAAGGAGACTCGGGTGCTCCCATCGGCGTTGACTTTCCTTTAAAGCCCTCAGGAGACACTGCTGTAAATTGTCCTGTTGTTAAAGCAAACAATCTATTATTATGCAACACCACCGTTATATCAGCATTCCTTTTTGCAGCATGAATTAAGTGGCTAATTCCTTCATCTAGTGAATCTCCATCTCCTGTAAAAACAACCACATCAAGTTCATTGTTTGCAAGTTTTACTCCCTCTGCAACAGGAATCGCTCTTCCGTGTAAAGAATAAAAAGAACTTAAATTAATATAATCTGCTAGCTTAGCATGACATCCAATCCCTGTCACCGCTACAATCTTATTCAAATCTTTATTCTGGATTGCCTTTTTAAAAGCCGCTAAAATCCCAAAATTACCGCAAAAAGGACACCATGTATTTTTGTAATTTGTATCTAATTTTCTCATATAATTTCTTTTAATAAATCTTTAATTTCCTCTTTTAAAATCGTCCTTGAAGAATATTTTAAAATTAATTCATCAGCATCGATTCCATTTTTAGAAAGTAGTTCGGCTAATTGACCTAACGCATTTTGTTCAACACAAATAATAGTAGATGCATTTTCTAATTCCTTCATCACTTGAACAATTGGAAATGGCTCTAAAACAACAATTTGAACAACTTTCAAATCAAGTCCTTTAACAGCCTCAATTGAAGGACCTACACTCGACCCAAAAGTAATTAACACATTTTTTGAATCTTTCTTATTAAACACTTTTATCGCATCCTCCATAATATCTACTTCATCCTGCATTGCCTCAAACTTTCTTAATCTTTTCTCTTGCATCCCTATAATCTCCTCTTCTGAACTTTCTGCTGTTAAACCAAATTCATTATGCTCATAAGAAGTTGCCTTAACAATGGCTTCTTTTCCAGGAAAAGCCAAAGGAGAAATGCCATCTAAAGTATTCTCATATCTTTTGTAGTCCCCCCCTTTATCTGAAAGTAAAACTTCTTCTTTGAAAACTCCTTTATCACTTTCCAAATTAAAAGTGCTTTCTGATATTTCTTTATCTATTAAAAGGACTACTGGCGTTTGATATTTCCAGGCAAGATTTAAACTCCTTCCCCCCCACTCAAAACACTCATCTGCATTTGAAGGAGCAACTGTAAACTTAACAATATCTCCATGACCTGCATTTAAAACAAAATTAAGGTCTGCCTGTGCATTGTATGTTGGAACACCAGTAGCAGGGCCTGCTCTTTGGCTATTCACAATAACAATAGGCGTTTCAGAAATAACTGCTAAGCTA
>JBAYXY010000020.1:0-8571 GCA_041673285.1 Minisyncoccota bacterium | reverse complement strand
TCTTTCTATTCTTGATTTAAGTCTTTGTTCGTCTTTTGTGATTCTTTTTTCTTTTTCTTCAAGTGTTTCTTGTTTTTTAAAGACTCTTTCTTCGGCTTTAATGACAAGTTTTTGTCTTTCTTCTAAATCACTTTTTGTAGTGACTTCTATTTTATTCGCTCTTTCTCTTGCTTTAGTAATAATGTCTTGTGCATTCTTTTTTGTTTGTTCTAATCTTTTTTGAAGTTCTGCTTCAATGGACCCGGCTCGCTTTCTAGCGATTGATTGTCTGATGTAATATCCAATAACAACTCCTACTATGAACAAGAGAGAACTAACTGCCAATAAGGTTAATTCTTCCATATTTTTATTTGAAGATCTGGCTATCTTAATTTACCAAAAATTCAAGATTATTTTAATCATAATTTTATATTATCAAAGAACCCTTGAAAATACAAGGGTTTGAGGGGTTTTTTAGGGTTAATTAGGGTTTGCTAGTGCTTGTATTCTTTCGTTGTATTCGTCTTTCAAGAGGGTTCCTTTGCTTAACATTGAGTCTAAACCGGCGATGTAGTTTTGTTTGATTTGAGAGGAGGAGAGGGCGGAGTTGTAAACTCTTAGATCGTCTATGGAGCCGTCAAAAAGGCCTTTTGCTCCACTTACCGCACCTATGAACTGTAATTTACTGTCGATGGTTGTGGGCCAAACTGTTTTGTTTTCTGGAAGTCCAATTTGTTTCCCGTTTACATACCAATAAGCTTTTTCTTCAAACTTATCAGCTGTTACGGCAACATGATACCATTTGTTTAATTCAAAATTGTAATTTCTTGCCTTCAGCCAAGTTGTAGTTCCATCATAAATATAATAATGTATCTTGTTGTTTGTTATAAAAAACCTATGATGATTCAAAGAACTGCCACCGATTATAATGCCACCCTGATCACCAGTAGTTACAAGATAATTTGGCTTAACCCAAGCAGATATTGCGATATCATCTACTACGGCTAAACTATTTGAACCCAGTGCAACATAGTCATTTGCCCCATCAAAACTCATACACCTTCCATAAACACAATCATCACCTCCCTTTATTTGAGGACTACCAACTACTGTCCCGTGATTAGTTCCCCAAGTATCTTTTACATCGTCATTAGTAGCTGTTCTGTTAACTGCTTGATTACTGCCCTCATCAAACGTCCATTCCGAAACCAAGCTAGACAACATCTCTTTGCGAATTGTAGACGAAAACGCTTGTGCTTTCGCAAAGTTCGCTTTCTCAATAAAAGAAGAAGTAGCAATGACGACTAGTCCTGAGAGGATGCCAATGATAACAATGACGACTAGAAGTTCAATAAGTGTAAATGACTGTGTGTGTGTGTGTGTGTGTGTGTGGTATTATAAGGGGTTGTAGATTTCATATTTTTTTATTTATTTAATTAATTATCTTCTTGATTATACTTTATGTTTTGAAATAATGCAAATTTAATTTAAACTGAATATTTAGCAGGAATGGAAGCGAATTTGTTGTTCGAGACAATGATGTGATCTAGTAAATCTATGCCAATGATTTTGGATGCTTTGATGAGTTGGTTTGTAATGTGAATATCTTCGTCACTTGGCTTAATGCTTCCTGAGGGATGATTATGTGCAATGATGATAGCGGCTGCTGAATGCTCTATGGCTGGCTTAAAGACTTCTCTTGGATGGACAATATTTGAGGTTAGTGTTCCAATGGAAATGACTTCATCATGAATTAAGTTGTATCTGCTATTTAGGTAAAGTCCTCTTAATTGCTCTTTTTTAAGAGTTCTCATATCTTTTAAGTAGTCAAAGGCTTGTTTAGCTGATCTGATAGTAACTCTGGAACTACTTTTGCTTTTAAAGGAACGTCTGCCGATTTCAAAGCAAGCCACTATTTGGCAGGCTTTAACTAAAGGGATGTTTAGTTCTTTGGACAATACTTCTGGGTTTTTTTGGCTAGCAATTCCCTTTTCTCCGTATTCTTTAAAGATTCTTGTTGACATTGATAAGACCTCTTCCTTCTTTGTGCCAACGCCTAAAACAATAGATAAAAGCTCTGCTCCTTTTAAGCTTTCGGGTCCATATCTTAAAAGCTTTTCTCTTGGCCGATCTTCACTTACTAAATCCTTTACTCTTAAGATGTATTTCTTATTAGTACCTACTAAGAAATCATTTTCTTTAAAAAGGTATTTTGTGGTTTTAGTCATTAGGAGTATTATAGCATATTTTTACTTTTATGAAAATATTTGCTATAATATGAGCAATGAAAATTCTAATCATAGAAGATGATAAGGATATTTTATCTTTTTTAAAGTTTAATTTAGAAGCGGAAGGTTTTGTTGTGGATGTTCAAAGTGATGGGAAAAAGGGTGAAGACTTTGCTTTTATAAACGAGTACAATTTGATTATTCTTGATTTAAACTTACCTAGCAAGAATGGTGACCTTATATGTAAAACTCTTAGAGAACAAGGAAAGACAATGCCAATTTTAATATTAAGTGTTGAGAATGATATGAAGACAAAAGTAGATCTTTTAAACTCAGGAGCTGATGATTATGTGTTAAAGCCTTTTTCTTTTATGGAATTATTAGCAAGGATTAAAATATTAACAAGGCAAAGAAAAGAGAATTTACAAAAAACATTAAGAATTAGGGATTTGGAGCTTGATTCTGATAAACAAATCCTTTTTTACAAGAATAGGAAAATATATTTAACCCGTAAGGAGTATTCAATCACGGAATTACTTTTAAATAATTATGGGAAGATTGTTTCTCGAGCCTTAATTTTAGAAAATGCTTGGGATTCAGAAGCGAATATATTTTCAAAATCTGTGGAAACGCACATTTTAAATTTAAGAAGAAAAATTGATAAAGATAACCCAAGAGAAGTGATAAAAACTATTTCTGGAAGAGGTTACATGATTGGGGATTAGGAAAGCTTTATGGAAAAAAAAGAACAGAATTTAAATTTCTTTTTAATATGCTCCATAGCTTTATATGCAATAATTGAATTAACTACTAAATCAGGCTTAATTATATTTTTAAGCCTTTTTATTTTATTATACCTTTTTTTAATTAAAAAAAGGGTTTGCTTTGCTCCTTATTTGTTTGTTTTAATATTTTTAACGTCTCTTCTTTTTTTACTTTTTGATTACGAGACAATGCTTCCGATTTTACTGCTTTTAAGTGTTTTGTTGATTATAATGTCAAATGCTTTGATAAATACTTGCTTGTCCTTTTGTATTATTTTAATTTTAGGAGTTTCTTTTATCTTTTTGCTTGAAACAGTGGACATTCAAGACATTCTTCTTTATGCATTGATGCTTTTTGCGATTAATATAGTTTTATGGTTTTTAAATTATCAAAAAAGCAAAGCGCTTGAAAAAGAGCAAAGGCTTCTTAATGAGAAGATTGCAGAGATGTCTTATTTGGTGGAGTTTGGCCGTTTATCGAGTGGACTTTTTCATGATTTAATAAATCCTTTAACTGCGCTTTCTTTAAGCTTGGAAACAATTAATAATGCTCATTCTACTAGTTTTAAAGAGCTAAGAAAAGATTTACGTGATTCGTTTTTTATTGCTAAAAAGTTAAAAAGATTTTTAGGAGCGATAAAAAAACAAATACATGGGATTTGTAATAATAGGTATTTTTCAATAAATGCTGAGATTAAAGATGTTTTGGAAATATTAAATTACCAAATTAGAAAAAAGAACATTGAGATTAGCTTTAATGCAAATGAAGAGATTAAGATATTTGGGGACCCTTTTAAGTTTAATCATATTATACTGAATCTAGTTTCTAATGCGATTGATGCCTATGATCTAGATGAGGTCTTTAAAAAAGTAGAGATTAGACTTGAAAGACAGAAAGAAAAGATTATTTTAACGATTGAAGACAATGCAGGAGGAGTTTCAAACGAGATACAAGAGAGAATATTTGAGGCTTTTTTTACAACAAAAGAAAAAGGAACCGGAATAGGGCTTTCATTTGTTAAAAACATTATTGAAAATGACTTTAAGGGAAGAATCTGTTTAAGGAATAACAAAAAGCAGGGGGCGGTTTTTGTGATTCAATTGAAAACTTGATTTTTTCTTTAGAAAATCTTTATTATAATTTGAAGTTAAAAAGGATAGAATAAGAAGTATGTTTAAAGAATATCGTTGCGAGTATTGCAATAAACTATTTTTTAAGGGAGATATCAAAGAAGGTACAATAGAAGTGAAATGCAGGTATTGTAAAAATATGAATCTGATTAAGGCGGTTGTTTTACTTAGTGATAATAACAAGTCTATTTACAAGGCCTCCTTTGCTTCAACTAAGGATGAAAGCGGAAGAGGTGGGATTTGAACCCACGGTACCTTTTGAGGGCACACAGACTTTCCAGGTCTGCCTGTTCAACCAAGCTCCAGCACTCTTCCCTACTATGTATTTTCTAAGGCTCTGATTCTTTCTTCTAGTGGCGGGTGTGTCATAAATAGTTTGCTATAAAAATTTGTTTTCTTTTTGATAGGTGAAGAAATGTATAAGTGATTAATGGCACTGTTTGTTTTGGTTAATTCGTTTTTATCAGAGGATATTTTAATTAAGGCTGAGATTAGGGCATCTTTATCTCTTGTGAAAAGAACTCCCTTTGCGTCAGCTCTGTATTCTTGCTTTCTTGAAATAGCAAGTTTAATAATGGTAGCTGCTAAGGGTGCTAAAAGCATGCTAATGATGGCGAAAACTATTAAAATGGGGTTTTTATTATTATTGGAATTACCAAAATAGAGAAAGCGGAAAAAGAAATCAGATAAAAGTACAATAATTCCCACAAGAATAACCACAACGGAGTTGATTAAAATGTCATTACTTTTAATGTGTGCTAGTTCATGTGCTAAAACAGCGGTAAGTTCCCTTTTGTTTAGTTTGTCTAAAAGGCCTTGCGTGACTGCGACAACAGCATGCTCTTCATTTCTTCCTGTTGCAAAAGCATTTGGCTGTGCTTCGTTAATAATGTATAATTTAGGGGTTTTCATGCCCGCTGTAATGGCTAGATTCTCAATGATTCTGTATAATTCTTGATGATCTTCTTTTTTTATTTCTCTTGCTTGTGAGATTCCTAAAATGACTTTATCTGAATTGTAGTAGCTTATAAGGGAGGTTAAAGTACTGAAAATGACGGCAAAATAGAGAATAAAAACATTATGAAAAGCATAAGAAAAAATCCATCCTATAAAAATGACAAGGATTAAAAAAGTAAAGATTAAGAAAAAAGCTTTTCTGTTGTTTGAATTGATTTGATCGTATACTGTTGCCATTAAAACTTAACTTGAACGGGTTCTTTTTCCTCCTTATTTGCAATTTCAAATAAATCCATTTTTTGAAATTTAAACATATTTGCAATGATGTTTGATGGAAAGGCTTCTGCTTTAATGTTTAAGTCTCTTACATTTCCATTATAGAATCTTCTGGCTGCTTGAATCTTGTCTTCTGTGTCTGTTAATTCTCTTTGAAGTTCTAAAAAATTAACGGAAGCTTTTAATTCTGGATAATTTTCAGAAACAGCAAAAAGGGATTTTAGGGTTCCAGAAAGAATATTTTCTGCTTCTCCTTTTTCTTTTAGAGTTTGAGCTTGCATAGCTTTTGATCTAGCTTCTGCAACTTTTTCAAAAACTCCTTTTTCGTGAACGGCATACCCTTTGACTACTTCAACTAAGTTAGGGATTAAATCATATCTTCTTTTTAATTGAACATCAATGTCAGCCCAAGCTTCTTTTGATCGGTTAATAAGGGTGATGAACCCATTATAGATAGCAATAAAAGCTCCTGCAATGATTGCCAATACTCCTAAAATGATTAGTGTTGAATTCATATGTCTTGATTAATTACATTAATATATCTTACTAAAAACTCAGTTTTTCCGTGAATATTTGAGGGAGCTTCAATAACAATCTCGTCCCCGACTTTTAAAACTTTTTTAAAATCAATATACTCTCCATTGATTTTTGTGTTCTCATCAATAACAATAGTTAAGTCTCTTTTTAGATGGTCATCAAAATTGCTTCCATCCCCTCTTACAATGACATTGTTTCCTTGAACGGCTGTGATAACACCACTTACTCCAAAAACATCTCTCGGCACAATTTGTACTGGTTTTTGAAGGGCTTCTGGGTTAACATCAGCTAATGTTTCCCCTTCTTGAAGCGTGCCAACATCGCCAACTTCCATGTTTCCTTCTGGAATATCTACATAGATTTCTTGAATTTGGGTTTTAGCGTTAAAGTTAAGGAAAACAAAGATTCCTAAAACCAAAAGAATGATTAGTGATAAGCTAATGACTATTTTTTTATTTATGTTTTTTTCCATATTTTTATTCTTAACTTATTATCAAAAGTATTATACCTTTTTATTGATAACTTCGTCAACCACTCCGTAAGCCTTTGCTTCTTCTGCACTTAAATAAAAGTCTCTGTCAGTATCTTGTTCTACTTTTTGAAGGGATTGACCAGTATGCTTAGCTAAAATATGATTCATTTTATCCTTTACTTTTAGAATATGCTTGGCTGCAATTTCTACTTCTACTGCTTGTCCTTGTGCTCCGCCTAAGACTTGGTGCAACATAATTTCAGAATTAGGAAGGGCGTATCTTTTTCCTTTGGCACCTGCAGCTAAAAGAGTGGCACCCATGGAAGCTGCAATACCAATAGCAACTGTGGAAACATCACATTTAATGTATTGCATGGTGTCGTAAATAGCCATGCCCGCAGTGACAGACCCTCCTGGACTATTAATATAGAATTGAATGTCTGCTTTTTCATCTTTTGATGCTAAGAAAAGAAGTTGTGCAACAATTGAATTTGCAGTTGCATCATCAATGCCTCCTGTTAATAAAATGATTCTATCTTTTAAGAGCCTTGAATAAATATCATAAGCTCTTTCCCCTAGATTTGTTTTTTCAATAACGGTTGGAATTAAGTTCATATGTTTATTTTTTAAATTAATTAATGGCCTAAAAGACTAAAGATTTTTTCTTTTTTAAGCTCATCTTCTATATAGTAGATGGCGTCCCCTTTTTCAATGTCTTCTCTTGCCTTTGCTTTGTCTGGTTGATCTTTAATAATTTCCTCTATTTTTTGATCAATTTCTTCTTGTTTAATGGAAATATTTTCTAATTTCTCTATTTTATTTAAAATTAAAAAAGCTTTAACTCTTTCCTTGGCAACTTTTTCAAATTCTTTCTTGACTTGAGCTTCGTCTTTTTTAACTTGTTTCAAGTATTCATCAAATGTTGTTTGAAGTTCATACGTGACTCTGTTTTTAAGATTTCCAAAAAGAGATTCTGTTTCTCTTTGAATTAAGACTTCTGGTATTTCAAAAGTAGCTTCTTTTGCTATTTTCTCTAAAACTTCTGTTCTTATTCTCTGCTTTTCTGCTGTTTCTTTTTCTTGCTTTAATCCTTTTTCTACATTTTCTTTGAGTTTTAAAAGAGAATCAAAGCCTACTTCTTTAGCAAAATTATCATCCAATGCTTTGACTTCCATTTTTTGAACAGAATCAATGCTTACATTTACTACAAATTCTTTTAATTTTATTTCTTTTTTGTCTCCTTTTTTAAGGCCAATGAGGTTTTCTTCTAAGCCTTTTAAATAATGGCCTTTTCCTAAGATAAAGCGATCTTTTTTTTCTTGTTCATCTTTTAGACGGTATGTAATCTCTACTAAGTCCCCTTTTTCTGCTTTTCCATTTTTTTGAAAGAATTTTGCTCTGGATTGGGCTAACCAATTTAAAGCTGATTGAATTTCTTTTTCTTCCACTTTTACTTTGTTTTTAGTGATGGTCTTTGCAATTTTTTTGTAATCAGGAAGATTAATATCTGGCAGGGTTTCCACTTCAACTTCAAATTCAAAAGGATTTCCTTGTGCTAGTTTAAGGATTTTAACATTGGGACTATCAATTGCTGTGAGATCTTCTTTTTTAACAATTTCAAGCCATTTTTCTTCAATTAAGGCGTTTGCTGTGTAATTTAATACTTGAGATTGATCAATGTGTGTTTTTGCAATGTTTGTGGGAACATGCCCTTTTCTAAACCCTTTAAGGTCTAAGTCTTGCTTTAAAATGTCAAAGACTTGATGATACTTCTTATCAAAATCTTGTTTTTTAATAATAACACTAAAGGTAATTTTGTTTTTAGTTTGTTTTTTTTCGTATTTCATAATTATTCTTCTTCATCTTCTAAATTATCTATTTGAGATTCTGCTCTTGCATCAATTCTCCAGCCTGTTAATTTGGCAGCTAACCGAACGTTTTGTCCGTCTTTTCCTATGGCAAGGGATAATTGATCATCGGGAACAATGGCAAGGGCGGTGTTTTTGGGCTTAATTTCAACTTCTTTAATTTTTGCAGGGGCAAGTGCGTTTGTTATAAACTGAGCGGGGTCGTCTGAATATTCAATAATGTCTATTTTTTCTCCTCCAAGTTCAGACATGACTGCTGATACCCTCACACCTCTTTGTCCAACCATAGCACCAATAGCATCAACTCCTCCTTCGTTTGAAGCAACGGCAACTTTTGTTCGATAACCAGCTTCTCTTGC